>JAGLOY010000147.1 GCA_023138735.1 Candidatus Aegiribacteria sp.
AATATGACAATTGTAGCGATCAGGAATATCTTAGCGTTATCTCTTAACCAGGTTAACATCATTCTCCCCCGAAACTGGATTGGTTTTTTGAAGAAGCAAAAATACACACCTTCAATGCATTATGCAAGGTCTGTCAGTATACACTAAGGCTGAAAAGGCAATATGAAAATCAGGAAATACAGTGAGATGTACAATATGGCCAGTAATGCTGCAGGAGGATCGGTACTAGTGGCGGCAGGACCGGATATCTACCAGTCTGGACGGCTTCAGAGTGCAATGGTCGATAAATTCAGCAAAGAGCTGAATTACGAAATATTCCGATTCGATGCAGTTGAGCTCCGAGAGGGTGACCTGAAAAGGCATCTTCTTGAGAACTCACTTTTCTCTGCGGGTAAGCTGATAGTGATATCGAATATTCACAAACTCGGGAAAGCTGTAGTACCGGAATTGCTCGATGCTGTGAAAGAAGGGCTCAGCGATGCAGCCCTTTTCCTGTCTTCTCCGAAGGTTCCGAGGGAATCTGCGGTACTGCGGAAACTGGAGAAAGCAGTGCCTTTCTATATATGCTACGAGCCTTTCGACAGTGATATGCCCGGCTGGGCTTCAAGACTGGCTTCGGAGGAAAACATCAGCCCATCGCGAGAAGCAGTTCAGCTTCTGATAGAGTATTCTGGAAGGAATCTCAGAAGACTATCGGATGCAATGGCGAAACTGGCCCTTTACCATGGTCCGGGAGCCCGGATTGACAGAGATGGAATGATAGAAGTCATCTCGGGAAAGGGAGGGGCTGATATCTTCCATCTCGGAGATATGATTTTCAGTGACAAAAGGGGGGAAGCAGTGGATGCTGCATGGTCTCTTCTGCAGTACGGGGAGGAACCTGTAGGGATGATCGCTTACCTTTTCAGTTTATGGCAGAAGGTTATCCGGGCAATGGAAATTGTTGATGAAGGCGGGGGCAATCGGGAAGTATCGTCGAAAACAGGAGCGAGGTATCCACTTCTGGACAAGCTTATGAAATTCACAAGAACCGCCTGCAAGGTTGATACAGCCGCAGCTGCAGAGGCGTTTGCAGAAGCTGACATTGGAGTTAAAACAGGTGTAGACCACCTTCTGGTTTTTTCCAGGTTGATCTTCACCTTGACAAGCGGACAATTATAAACGACAATTGAGCTTGTATTAAACATCAAGTGAAAACAAATAGATAATCTATCCTAGGAGGAGAGCATGGCAGAGGTACTTGAGAAAAAGATTCTAGACCTGCTTGATCGCAGGGAAGAATTTGTCGGTCGCCTGAACAATCTTGAGACCATGAAACCGGATACTAATACACGGGTATACCAGAAGATCCGAGAGGACTACAGTACCAAGCTTCAAGTGGTGCTCGAGAAGATAAACGAGCAGAGAGGTTCCCTCGAAAAGAAGGCAAAAGAGCTTACGACTCAGATCAGCAACAAAGAAAAGGTTTTTACTGAGCAGTCGGATCAGGTTGATGAACTCCAGATCAGAGCAAAGCTTGGTGAGTTCAATCATGACAATAATGACTTCAAAGATGAACTCAATCAGTCGGAATCCGATCGTGATCAGACTTCTGGATCCCTTGATAAGCTTAGGAAGGAACTGAGTGATCTCAACGGAGTACTCAGTGATGTTGACCATGCAACCTCCGCCGGTGTTCCCGGGCTGGAGGGGTCGACTAAATCCGCAAAAAGCACCACTACATCCGATGATATCATCGATATAGAAGATGACGAACTGATCGAGGATGTTGAAGAGGTCGAAGGCGACGATCTCGATATAGATATCGATGACGTCTCAGATGGATCGGACGAGAACAAGTGCCCCAGCTGCGGGCATATCAACCCCCCTCATCTTGTAGTCTGTGAAGAGTGCAACGCTGAACTTGAAGATCTCGGCCAGGATCTGGACGACGAGTTCGACTTTGACGATATGGATGTTGATATCTGAATTGGTGCATGACAGATTCAATAATATGAGGCTGCCGGAGTAACCGGCAGCCTTGTTTCATATATTTCTTTTCGCGATGACTGCCTCGGCTATCTGAACTGCGTTAAGTGCCGCACCTTTTCTCAGGTTGTCCGCTAGAACCCAGAACTGAAGAACAGACGGGGCACCGGGATTATTTCGAATTCTATCCACAATAACGATATCGGTACCCTCCACAATAAGAGGTGAAGAACCGGATTCCGAAACGGTAACTCCCGGGGCTTCTGCAAGTAGTCCAGCGGCTTCATCGCTCTGGACAGGTTTATCGAATTTAACAACTACAGCTTCTGTGTGCCCCGTTCTTACAGGAACCCTTGCTGTTGCAGCGAATATCGGGAAATCCATTCCCATAATCTTGCAGGTCTCACTCATCAGCTTGATCTCTTCACCGCAGTAACCGCCTTCATCAGGTCGGCCTATACTTGTGATGATATTTTCATGGATAATGTCAGCAGTGTTTGCAGGCAGGGTTCCATCCTGCTGTTTTTTCAATTCTTCCAGGGCCGGTGTCCCTGCGCCCGAAACCGCCTGATATGTGGAAATCGAGACCCATTCGATCCTTCCAAGCTGCGCAAGAGGATTAAGAGCTGCTACAAGCTGAATGGTTGAACAGTTGGGATTGGCGATGATGCTTTCTTTTCCGGTTATCAGATGCCCATTAATCTCCGGCACCGCCAGCAGGACATCCGGGTCCATTCTATAGGCGGAAGAATTATCGATTACCAGTGCTCCAGCTTCAATGCACATTGGCACCCAGTTTTTTGCTATATTTGCAGAAGTGGCACCAAAGAGTATCATTCCTTTGTTGATTGCTTCCGGTCTCAAGATTTCTACCGGGTATTCAATGTTTCTATACAGGACGATCTTCCCTTCAGATCTGTCTGAGGCAAAGGGATGAAACGACACAGATGGAAAGGAGCGATCCTGAAGCACCTTGATCATAGTTTCGCCAACGAGTCCTGTTGCACCCACAATACCGCAAGTAATCATTGTTTCACCTCCGCATACAATAACCGATACATATTTGCAGCAGTTCTGTGGTCAACCCTCGCGTTTATTTCCTGTTCAGGCACACGCATCACTTCGCTTACTCATCGCAACCTGGATTCACCTCCGCCTGTATCCGAGAACCTGATGGTCCTCCCGGTTCTTCAGGGGGGAGCAACCGGATGCATCGAGGTTCCCTCTACGGATATACCGGCATCCCTGGCTGCCACCAGTGATATTCAGTACAACCCCGAGCGTTTTCCAGGCAGGGGAGATATTAAGGAGCTTGTAGAGCATATACTCAGAAGCGAAGGGGTACCCCGTGAAATCGGTGCACTCGTCTGGATTGAAAGTGATTTCACCGTGGGCTGCTATTCAAGAGTTGGAGCCGCAGGTCCATGGCAGCTGATGCCCACCACGGGACGCGAGCTTGGATTGAAGATAGACGATTACATCGATGAACGCTATTCCTGGGTCGCTTCCACAAGAGCTGCGGCAAGGTATCTTACACATCTGCACAATATTTTTGATGACTGGTCTTTAGCGATTGCAGCTTACAACTGCGGTCCGGGCAGGGTTCAGGCGGGACTTCGGCAGGGGGGCAGCACTTTCGGTGAAATAGAGCTGCCTGGTGAAACGGACGCTTTCGTTCCACGTTTCGCGTCCGCAGCCGAGGCTTATGTCCAGGTAGAGCTTGAATCGGATAAACTTGCAGTTGTGTGGGTTCCTTCCGGTTTTGATCTCAGATTACTTGCTGCTGAAACCGATCTCAGCATTGATGTGCTTATGGATCTTAACAGATCGTACCTGATGGAAAAAACGCCGGCAGAGGGAGAAGCCTGGGAAATAGTCGTACCTGCTTCATATGCTGGTGACGTGTTCAATACGGCGTGGGCTATCGATCCTGTGAGGTACATCGTGAAAGAGGGGGATAGCTGGAGCTGGATAGCATCTGAAATAGGAGTGTCATCGGAAGTTCTTATGGGGCTTAACCCTGCAGGATCTCTTCAGCCTGGTATGTACATAAACATTCCTGAGAGTCAGCGACAGCCCGTGAATGCCGGATACGTTGAAAATCCTCAATTCATAAGGTATACCGTTCGCATGGGTGACACACTCGGTGCGATCGCAGCAAGCGTAGGTGTGAGTTCCCGCGAAGTGGCCATCTGGAACGAAATGTCACCTGATGATACCATATTCCCAGGAGATGTCCTTCTGCTCCGCCGTTCCGGCAGTTCATCGGATCCCGAACCGATAGAAACAGGACCCGCCCTTCCCGTCGGTGATGAAATAGATATAGTATCTGGTGGAGGGAGAATTGAGCATACAGTCATTGAGGGGGATACTCTCTGGGATCTTGCCTTAAGATACGGAGTTTCCATTGAACAGATTATGTACCTTAATTCGCTGGAGAATAATATACTCTCTTTAGGTAACATCCTTGTAATCATACCTGAATAGGTGAGTGAGAATAATGGCATTGTTTGAATCAGGACCCAGAAAAATACTGAGAAAGATCAGAAAATTCGCCAGTGAAGGAAGCGTTAACAGGATTTCCTCTACAGTTAAAGAGGAAAAGGCGGTTCTCCTTGAGGAAAGCACAGTCGCGCTGGAACTGCTTGAACTGCTGCTTGACATCGGTCATCCAAATCTGGCTTCAAGCGTCGGTGAAGAAGTCATGC
Organism: Candidatus Aegiribacteria sp.; assembly: GCA_023138735.1. Lineage (GTDB taxonomy): Bacteria > Fermentibacterota > Fermentibacteria > Fermentibacterales > JCC-6 > Aegiribacteria. Next base: position 4,677 of record JAGLOY010000147.1, read on the forward strand.
ATCGTCATAGACAGATCGCAAAGGAAGTACGAAACCTATTCATCGGCAGGTTGAATGAATTCTCCAGATCCACCGATCTTTTAAGGGTAATCTGGAAAAGCTATATCGATATGCATGATTACAAGGGTGCCATAAATATACTCCGTCAGGCTGATGAAATAACCGTTACAAGCCTTTTCGATATTATCAGAGAAAAAATGCAGAGTTCAATGCGCTTTGACGGCTCTGTTCACCCCGAAGCAGATCAGGATTCCCTTGTGGAGTGGGCGTTGTGTCTGCACCGCGAAATCAGGTCAGGTGAAGCAATTGATTTTCTCTGGAAAGTGTGCAGGGAGGTCGAGTTCCCCCATCGCGATATATCTCTTCTGGCACTCTGGATGGGCAATCAGGTAAAGGATCTGGACAGCAGCTACCTCATCTCACTTATGGGCATTGCAGCGGTATCAAGTAAAATGGACCGGGCTCTGCAATTCGCGAGTAAATTATCAGACAGTGAACCAACACCCGATGAAGCGGTAGATGCCGCGGAAGTAATTGAGAAATGGATGGTGCCTGCAGACCGATCAGGTAAATCAGCGGCATTTCTTGCTGAGATGTATACTGCCGCAGGTAAGACCGAAGCAGCATCAAAGACTCTGGAGGGCATATACAGTCAAAGCCTGGACAGGGAGGAGCTGGAATCAGCAATTGAAGACCTTGTTGCCCATCCCGAAAGCGGCGCAGCTCCCCTTCTGCTTTCAGCCCAGATTAACCTTGAAAATGGAAGGATTCCGGAAGCTATTGAAGCTCTTGAAAGGGCATTTGAAGTTGGGGGTGCCGATAGCGGGAAGCTGATCGATGTCTGCCGTGTCATTCTAGCTGAAACCGGGGACATTACTGGTACCATCGCTGTTAAACTCGCTCTATACCTGGTTGATAACGGAGATATCAAGGATGCTGTATTCTCTTTGCTCCCGATAGTTGATGTGGATTATACACTGGTATTTGAGCAGATTGAGAAATTGATTATCCGGGACAGGAATAGCGCCTTCGTCCTTTCACTGCTTGCCGCGGTACTGTTTGAAACGGGAAAGAGGAGTGAGGCTTCCGCCACTCTTGCACATCTGTCAAGAAGAATGGAAAAGAAATTCTGCAGCGAAGCCGCAGCAGTATTTGATCTGATGGAGAACCAGATTGAACGGTATCCTGAGCTTAGAGAAGCCAGAGCCCTTTTCAGGCTTCGCTCAGAGAGGGAGCAGGATGCTGCTGAAGACTGGTTCAAACTTCTGCTCAAGGGGAGAAACCCTTCCCCTGAAGGCCAGAAGTTACTGAGGAAGGATGAAATCTCAGTTGGATCAGTACAGGAGATCACTGATGCTGCGTTCAGTCCGAACACTCCTTGGCAGGCATTGGTAGTAGCGCTGGTCTGCCTGCGCGAGAATAATATGGAATATGCAGGTAAACACCTTATCAAGGCGATGGAAACCCCTGATCTACAGGAAGTCGTTATTGACAGGATCGCAAAACTGCCTGAGGATCTGCGTGATCAGCTTGATCTGCAGGGGATATTCACCAGGATTGCTCCCGGAAGGGCTGCTGAATCAGTCGCGTCTATCCTCGAGAAGATTGAGGGAGATGAAGACTGGAAAATTGCTCTTGCAACGGAGCTGAAGTGGGACAATCCCGCTGAGGAAGCGCAATTCAAAGTCAAATATCTGCTTTCCAGGAACAGGATTGTTCTTGCCGGATCCTCTTACATTGAAGGAAGCATAGGTGAACCCCTTCTAGATGGTGTGGCGCAGGCATGCTCCGAAACACTGAAGGACAGGTACAAAGAAGCTCTCGACCTTCTTGTAAAGCCTGTGAAGAGAACCTGGGCAAGTGCTATGGCCAGAACCGTACTGGAATTCATACTGCCGAAAGCACCCTCCCTGGGTCTCAAGATAAGGAAACTCATCGCTGAATCATACAAGACCGAGAAAAAATTCGATGATGTGTCAGCCATATTAGCCCCTGTTTTAAGGGAGGATGGTGTTCTGGAGTTACTTGAAAGCATGGTTGAAGATCACCCCGGAGAATACCCTCTCCTGGATTCACTTACAAGAACTACCGCCCTTAGAGGGGACTTTGAAAGGTTTCATAAGTATTCAGCGGTTATGCTCGATATCGATTCGGGCAAAGCTGAAGAACTTATGAATGAGGCCTTATCCATGGCAGCTGACAGTTTATCAGGCAGAGCGTACCTTTACGCTGCCAGATTAGCATCACGCTACCGGATTGATGCTGATATCGATGATCTGATTACGAAAGCCGTACTTATTCTGCCCGAGTTGTCCAAGGAAGGAATCATTGAGGAGTTTCATAATAAGATAGGACCCGCTCCCGGGGCCATATGCGCACTGGCAGCCGGTAATTCATCACTCTTCAGCAGAATCTGCAGGGATAATCCCGATATCAGCATTCCCCTTAATGAGATGATTATTGATGCCGCTGCAGCGGACTGGTCTCCTGAACGTCATGCGGAAGCTCTGCTGGACCTGGCCGGACAGGCTCTTACCGGTGGATTTTCACAGAAAGCGGAGGATATACTCTGTGATCTTGCTCAGAAGAGTGACCCCCCCTGGAAGATAGAAGCCTCAAGGAAGATCCTTGGTGAGGTCGCAGCAGGAAGAGCAGACAGGATTAGATTCTGGCAGTGCGTCGAAGTTGATACTGTTGTTGCAGAAGCTCTTGATAGACTCTTTCCCGATGGATTCGGTAAAGTAAGCAGCGATGAAGCCAGAGTTATTGCACCGGCAGTGCTCAACTCCGGTCAGGGTATCAGAAGATTGTTCAAGCTGGCGGACGATGAGCTGTTCTTCCCAACGGATGATCTTCCGCTCAGAAAGAAACTGGCTGAAACATGTATGAGCAGCCTGGCTGAAATGACCGATGAAGATACTCTTTCGAGTACTGAAACTGAAAAGCTTCTTGAAATACTTCTTTCGGCCGAAATGTTTGCCGAAGCTGTTTCTGTTGCCAGACAGAACGGTTCGAACGGAATACTGTCCAGATTGAGGGATGGCCTGGCCGAATCCAGGAATGAACTGAAGGGGGCTGGTAATGCGTTCGATATGGTTATCTCAGGGAGGTCTGCTGAAGCCCTGAAAATTCTGGATGAAGCGGATTCCGAATCCTCCCTGGTTATGGATACAAGGGCTCTGGCTTTATGGAATCTCGGATTCAGGGACCAGGCCATTTCGGTCTGGATGAGGGAATACAGAAAAACGGAAGATGTGGCTCCCCTTAAGAGGCTTTTCTGGGCTCTTGAACAGGCGGGTGCTCCGATGGAGAGGATAGCCCTGCGCAGATTCATTGCTGGGAAATACCCTGTGCTTACCGGAATGCTTCGGCAGGAGGGTCCTGCTTACAACCCGGATCAGATCGAATTAATATCGGGACTTCAGATCGAGACGAAAACAGAGAAGGTGAAAAATGGATGACAAACCGGAAGCTGAAAACACTGATCATATTATGGAGGAATTGATTACCGGGATTGGGAAACTTGTTTACAAGCTCAATGAATCCGTGGTGAACATTGACACTCGTTTGGAAAAGCTCGAAACAGCTATTTCATCTCTGCTTATGGAGAAGATCGAAAGTGTGACAGCGGAGCTGGTAAAATCCAACGAGCTTCTTGCCGGGATGAGGGAAGACCTCGGAAGCGCTCAGGAGAAACTTCTGAAGGTTCTTGCTTCCGGACCTGAGGGTTCTCTGAAGCAGGAGCTGTTCATAAAGGAACTTGGTGAAGTATCACTTCTGATCACTGAGTCCGTGTCATCCATCGGGAAAACTATTACCGAAGTGATTGGTCAATCCAATGAGAATAGAGGAGTTGTCTTCACGGAAAACATCAAGATTCTCACTGATGGAATGGGCGAAATATCATCGAAAATGGATCAGTCCAGAGACAGTATAAAAGAGAAACTTGTAGAGATACAGGCTTCAACTGCTGAGGAAGTAGTTACAATATCAACCAGCGTTAAAGAAAGCACTGAAGCTCAGAAGGAGCAGTTGGAACAGATGAAGGATCTGTTGACGCTTCACTCGGTTGAAGTCAAGGATAACAGAGTAAGAAACCTGAATCGTTCAGCAATTGTACATTTTAACAATGCTGAATTAGATCAGGCCTGCTCAGACCTGAGGGAAGCTATTGAGTTAAACCCCGAAAGTTCCGAGCTGCTTGCGAATATGGCCCATATCGAAGCATCCCAGGGAAAACTTGATGAGGCGGAAGAGCACTTCAGAAAAGCTCTCGAAATCAATCCCGAGCTTGAACCTGCCATTTCTGGTCTCGGAACCGTACTCTTTTTAACCGGAAGAGCCTCTGATACAATCGATTTCCTTCAGAAGCATCTGAATGAAGATTCCGAGGCATCGGCCAGCATTATGATTGCCCTGAGCAGAGCTTACGTTTCCCAGGGTGATCATGCAAAAGCCATTGCAATTCTGGAAAAGGCTGAAACGGCCTCACCGGGACATCCTGAACTGGAACAGGAACTTGCCAAGTATAAGGATTAAAGCACTTGTAATTATACCTTTACTTGCTGCGATACTCATCGGCTGCAGAGTACTTCAGCCGGATGATAACCTTTCTTGCCAACAGAGAAGCATACTCGCCGAAGCAAGCGGAGATTCGCTGCTTCGGGAAGGACTGGAAGAGCAGGCAAGGGATGCTTACATCAGGGCTGCTCTTCTGAGGGTACCTGAAGACAGCCTCAGAGCCCGTCTTGTCTGGAAGGCCGCCGGATCCTCCGATTCTCCCAGTGTAATAACCGCACAGCTGCTGCTTGAGAGTTCGGATTCCCTGGGTCCTTACAGAGCAATCGAACTGGGAGGTGCCGGGATCGGACGGAGTCTTCTTTCCCGACTCTCCCGGAATCAATGTGTGATGCCGGAATACCTTCGGCTTGTTCTTGCCGATTCACTGATTGAGGCAGGATCCGCAGAACTTGCTTTGAGAGCACTCAGAGGAGTTCCGGGAGATCTGCCCGAACGCGCCCTCAGGAACCGGGATATACTTTACTACAGGGGATACCTGGAAACCGGGCAGATCACTTCAGCGGATTCCCTCTTAACAGCAGCTGAAAGTATCGGCGGCGATGAACTCCTGTCCCTTCTGTATCATTACAGGGGTATCTGGATGCTGGAAAATGGCCTTACAGAATACAGGAACATTTTTCTGCACTCCTTTGAACTCTGGCCTGCTGCTCCTGTTCATGCCGGCGCTTACGATGAGTTAAGGCTGGAAATACTTAACGACAGGGATTTTGCTGCTTCCATTGCCGATCCATTCTACAGCGGAGGTCTCTGGAACGAATTGTACGACATTGCACAGAACTCCGCTGATCCTGATCCGCATCTGTGGTATCTTGCTGCACGTACAAGGGACAGACTGGGTTTTTACGAGACAGCGATCAGCATGCTTGATGAATATCTTGTCAGATGGTCCGACTGCGAAGATGCACCCAATGCAATGATATATCTCGGACGGGATCTTGGACGGTCAGGCGACTGGCAGAGGGGGCTTGCGGTTCTGATGCAGTACGGAGAGGCTTTCCCGGAGCATTACAGGATCGGGAATCTTCCCTGGTATATCGGTGATCTGCTGGTAGAGAACAGGCTCTGGCAGCAGGCCATCCCATGGTTCGGGATGACTCTTGAACTTTACTCGCACAATGTCACTGCCGACGATGCGCATTTCTATCTCTGTTTTTCGCTCATCAAGTCCGGAAGAATTCACGATGCATTACTCGAACTGGAGACTTTCATCTCCAGATGGCCGGCAAGTGTATACCTGTCATCCGCGAAGTACTGGCTTGGCAAGCTCCTCTTGACGGAGGGTAACCCGGAGGGTGCAGTTATCCTTGCGAACCTGATCCAATCTGCTCCCACGAGCCTTCCCGCCTTTTTCGCAAGGGAGCTTCTGGGGCAGCCGCCCTGGGAGCCTGAGTTCACCGAAGAACCCCTGGATGAATGGATGACAAGGCATGGGCACTCTCCTGCCCACCCGCCGGAAGCAGCACTCAGAGGGTTGTTTCTGCAGGAAGCCGGGCTTAGACATTTTGCTGATGGTGAGTTCAGAAAGGCGGAAGAGATTGTCGGCGGACCAGATTATCTGGCTCCCTTCTATCTGGAGCACGATGTATGGGAACGCAGACCAATATCCGGTTACAACATGTGGAATCTCTCCGGTAATGACAGCGACAGACCAAGGGAGCTATGGATGCTGCGCTTCCAGATGGCATGGCCGGAGCTTGTTGTTCCGGCAGGAGAGAAATACGGACTGGATTCCCTCTTCGCATGGGCGATAATAAGAAACGAAAGCATGTTCCAGCCGACCTGCTACTCGGTTGCAGGAGCAAGAGGTCTAATCCAGATGATCCCAAGTACTTCCGAATACGTTGCAATTGAACGTGGATGGAACGATTACTCCCCCGACAGGCTTTACGACCCGGCAGTATCAATCGAATACGGAATCAGCTACATCTCAGGAGTTAACACTGAACTGGGAGGTGATCCTGTATTCACCGCAGCCGCCTACAACGGGGGTCCTCACAACGCTGTTCACTGGGGCGCTGAGGATATGGAGCCCGACGAATTCTTTTCGCTTATAACCTACAATGAAACGAAGAGCTATACGCAGAATGTCCATCACGCCTATTTGATCTATAAGGCACTTTATCTTCTTCCTAGATAAACTCTTCGGTTGTGAAAACTTTCAGCACTTCGCCATCCTGTACCAGCTCTATCCAGGCCAGGTATTTGCCATCCGGTGACAGGACAGGCTGAGTTGCCCATTCTCCCTGCCGGGATGCCTGAGTAAGATAATCGGATTCCCTGTCCATTATCCAAACCGTGGTAGGATCTT
>JAGLOY010000148.1 GCA_023138735.1 Candidatus Aegiribacteria sp.
GTCCCGCGGAAGAGGTGCTATCCCGAGAGTGAAAACACTCTCTCCATTCTCCTCCATTCTTTCCATGTTCGCCTCCATGAAAGCCAGCGAAACTGTAGAGCCCTGTACAATCCCGACTGTACCATCAGCAAAATCATTCTGGTGTGTATAACCAGAGGAGATTCTTGCGGACCCGTCAGTATGTATCAGGTCTATCAGCAGCTGCAGCGCATCTATGCCCTCGTCGGAAGCGAAGGCGGTTCTGGTGCTGTCACTGTTGAGAAGTGTCCCGCCTCTCTGGAGGAGCAGGTTCTCGAACATCCCAACACTGGGAGTGAATGCGGTTCCCCAGCGATCGCAATCGTCAAGAAGGTCTCCGTCGTTATTCCCATCCCTTGTGAGTGCCATGAGAACCATCCGGTAATCCTCCCATGTTTCGGGAGGCTGCAGCCCCAGGCTGTCCATCATTTCAACATTGTAATAAAGAGTCTGCACACTTTTGTTGAAGGGGAAGCTGTAGATGCGGCCGTCATATGTATTATTGCGCTGGAAAACGGGAAAGAAATCGTTATTCCATCGTTCGGTGATCGCAGCGGAATCAAGCTCCATGAGCGAATCCAATGGAACAAGTGCATTACCTCTTATAAGCTGTGATGTCCAGGTTTCGTAGGCCTGGGCCACCACAGGAGTATCTCCTGCCATGACACTGGCAAGTATTTTCTGACAGAGAGCCCTGTAATTGCCCATGCTTACGGGAATGATCTCTATCTCAGGGTGAGTTGCATTGAATTCCGTAATGAGTGTATCCTCAAGGTAATCTCCCAGAGGGCCGCCCATCGCGTGCCAGAAGAGAACCTGTGTTACTCCGCTGCTATTGCGCGGGTTGCTCCCGCAGGCCAGAAGAGAAACCAGGAGAATCGGAAGTAACTTTCTCGGCAGACCGGACCTCCTTAGATCTATACAGCGTAGTATATACTATCTTAAGAAAACTGCTACCAGAGAGAAAGCCCTAATCATTGCGGCAGCATGTGCCGGAGGGGCAGCTGTCCGGTTTCTCAGCGCACTTCGGTTTAGCGTAGTCGGTCGCATGGAATCCGGCACCCTTGAAGATGATTCCGGAACCTGTTCCTATCATTCTTTCAACCGTACTTCCGCATTCCGGGCATTTTCTCTCGGCAGTATCATTCATCTGATGGAATTCATCAAATCTGTGGCCGCAATTCTGGCATCTGTACTCGTAAGTTGGCATTTAATCCCTTTCAATCATTGTCGATCATGGTAATTGCATCGGATGGGCACACATTCATGCAGGCTGCACATCCGGAGCAGCCTCGCCTGACACGTGCCTTTCCCGTGCGGTCAATTCTTATCCTTCGATAGTAGCAGGCAGAGAAGCAGTCTCCACAACCCTTACATAATTCCTGGTTGACCACAGCGTTCCGCAGGGGCTCGGGTTTACCGAAAAAACCTTTTCCGGGATAACCTTCAGCCCTTTTTCTTCGAAAAGGAAAACCTGCCATCCGCTTACTAACCTTCACAATCTTCTATAGGCAATAAACATTCCAGGTAATATGCATGCGTTAATGCAATATTGTAAATAACATACATTTTTCCGGGAAAGTTTGTGCTTACCGGTGCGTCAATCTGGCATTACCGGTGTTTTTCCGGGATTGAAACAGTCATTCTGTTTTTCCGGATCCTCACTTTCAGCAATACTGCTGACCTGGGATGCTGTTAGCCCTTCCCTTACCGCAACGATAAGACCGACGAGAATAATCGGCATGAACTGAGTTGTATGAAACAGCAGAGCCAGTATTCTCACGTTCGCAGCGGTTAGTCCGATGAGTCCGGGAAGGACAAGCACAAGGGCACCGTGAACAGTACCTGTTCCGGCAGGAGTGGGGATCAGCATACCGATCCCGGCAAGAACAAGGACAAGAAGAGGATAGTACCATACGAACTGCAGATCCATAGCCCAGAATACGGGAATAACTGAGATAGCCAGCGCGCCCCAGACACAAAGAGAGTACAGGCTGACTCGAATGGTGTCCCTCCAGTCCCTCAGTATCTCGAGTCCATGGGCAAAGGAGATGAGAAGCTTTTCCAGTCGAACTGATACAGTTTTCAGACCGACCCATCGGAGAGGTGCGGATATGACCTTTGCCGTCCCTTCTCTCCATATTCGCAGCGCGACAAGTATTAGAAGAACCACTATATAGAGAAGTCCGGCTGCAATCAGCCCAAGTCTTATGGTGCTGTCAAGTTCCGACCAGAGCACCGCAAGCACGATCAGTGTCATGGCTGCCAGGGTAAGTCCATCAAAAATTCTTGCAAGAACAACTGTTGCGAAGGAACTGGCTCGGGGTACGGAGGTCTTTCTCGAAAGAAGCAGAGCTCTTACAATCTCCCCCACGCGCCCGGGAAGAAGTGAATTGACGAAAAAACCTGTGATCAGGGGGCCTGCAGCATCCCCGGATGACACATCACAGATAGGAGAAAGAAGAAACCTCCATCTGATTACTCTGAAGAGGTAACTGATCGCAAGGGGAAGGAGGACCAGCAGAAGAACCGGCCAATGCATCTCTCTTAGAACCGACAGGAGCTGTTCTGTATCTGTTTTTCTGTATGTGAGGTATAGAGCGACACAGGCGATGATCACACCCGGAATAATGTGTTTCCATATACCGATCTTCTTCAAATCAGGAACTCTCCGATATGGCTGCAGCCTTCTCGACAGCATCACAGATAGCATGACCTGCGACAAGAAGGGCTTCCTGAATGTGGCTTGTTTCATCGGATGAAGCTTTGACGCAAATATCGGTCATATCCTTTAATTCGCAGTCTGCGCTGCCGGTAAAACCAATGGTTCTCATGGATCTGTCCATTGCCGTTTCTACGGCTTTCAGAACATTTAATGAGTTTCCGCTCGTTGAAATGGCCACCAGAACATCACCGGGCTTTCCAAGGGCTTCTATCTGTCTTGAGAAGATCTCGCTGAAATCGTAATCATTGGCTATAGATGTTATTATGGCCGAGTTGGCTGTGAGCGCGACAGCGGGGATGGGGCTTCTTTCCTTGCGGAACCTGCCCACTAGTTCACCTGCCAGATGCTGTGAATCAACCGCACTGCCACCGTTACCGCAGAAAAAAATGGTGCCTCCGCTCCGAACACATTTTATACACAGATCGGAAGCCCGTTCAATAATAGCGCTATCTATTGAGGCCAGAGCAAGTCTGGCTGATTCCAGATAAGTATCTATATCAGACATAAAGTTTCCTCCATCGTTCCACCGCATCCCAGACGGTGGGCAGCTGTATCCCCCTGGATGATGCAATTTCCGAATAGACTGGTCTGGGGGCATCAAGATCAAGATCGGACCATGATATATCCTTAACAGAACCACCTGTGAATTCGACCAGCTTCTCCGCAGCCTGCGCTGGAGTTACACCGGGTTCTGAGGCAATATGATACAATCCTTTTCCTCCATGGGAAATTATATCAATGATCGCTTTTGCAAGATCCGGTGCAAAGGTCAGGCAGGCAATCTGATCATGTACTGCCTTAACCTCTCCATCTTCTGAAAGTGATTTCCAGAAGAAAGGGATCAGTCCTTGCATGGAAGAGAACATCCACGAAGTCCTGATAACGATATTTTCGGGGTTGGCGTCCAGAGCTTCCGCCTCACCTAGTAATTTGCTCTCTCCGTATACGTTGGCAGATGAGGTTGCATCACCTTCAAGAAAAGGTTTCTTCTGTCCTTTGAATCCGGTGAAGACATGGTCGGTGGATATTGTCAGTAGTTTTCTGCCTGTCGAGGCAAGATTCCTGACGCCGTACCTGTTAACCTTAAAGGCCAGATCAGGTTTTCGCTGGCATAAATCCACATCCACCACAGCAGCACAATTGATGATCCAGTGCGGATCAATCCTGTCTACGGCCGCTCTGATGGAATCCGGGTCGGTAACATCAACTTCAGGCAGGTCCGTTCCCACTCCATTTGTACCCAGAAGTTTCAGAAGCGCAGTTCCCAGCTGACCGGCCGCACCGGTAATGAGATATTCAGCTTTCATGCTCTCTCCTGATTCAGTTTCGCACTTCTCTATTTTGGACGGAATGTTCAAAGGCTCTTGGAACTATATGACGACCTAGGTGCTTAAGTAAATGGAAGAATGGTTGCCAGCAGGTATAAGTTTACTGTCCGGGAAGTGATGTGATCTGATTGAGAACGACTGCTGCAGCTCTTATACTGTTTCTGTTTGTACCCCTTTCTTCGTCAGAGGCCGATGAAGAGATTGCACTGCAGAGGCTTATGAATATCGTCTCAGTTCTTCAGGACCTCGGAGATGAAATGCTGGGGGAACCTGTAACGGGAACGGTTACACTGGGAGATACAATTGCTCATAAGATGAATTTCAGCGACGAATACATGTACCACGTTCATATCTGGTCAGATTCCTATTTCAACTTAATGGAGTTCTGGCTAACCGATTCAGGCGGGGAGATTCACAATATCGCCGGTGGCGATAATGCCTCATTGGCTGCATATCCTGACACTTCGGGGGAGTGGACTCTGCAGATACTCCTGCATGAGGGGGCATCTTCGGATTCAGCTTACTACGCCGCTGCCGTGTTCAGGGCCTGGCGTTATATCTGAGGAGTAAAGCACAAACATCTCTACTTTGTATTATCCTGCGCTGACCTTATCAGAGATTCAGCTTCCGTCTGGGGAAGAATCTTCAGCTCTTCGCTGGAGCCTTTTCTGCCCAGAAGAATAATGAGTTCAGCGCGTTTTTCAGGGGAACCCACGGGCTGGATCGCAACCGGCTTAATGCCGAGCGCCCTGCAGCCAAGCATAATTTCAGCCAGTGAAGAAGGCCTGTTGATGATCAGGAATTGCCCGCCCCGAACAAGGAGGTGCGCGGCTCCCCGTATGAAGTGATACAGAAGTAATCCAGACCCGCTCCTCGACCTGTCTCTTTCTGCCTGGGGACTTCTTCTTACCGATCCGGTCCTGCCGTATGGAGGATTCAGAATAACCGCATCTGCTATACACTCCGAAAAAGCAAGGGGAACCGTTTCAACGCTGCAGCATACCGCGGAGATATCCACCGGAGTACCTTGCAGATCTCCCGAAGCCATCATGAGCTTCAGTGGATTGTACCTGATATCCAGTCCGATCCATCTGCAACCAGGATTAAGGGTTGAAGAGTAAAGGGCTGCGGATCCGCTGCCGCAACCGAGATCGACTATAACCGAGCCAGATGCTGTGCGGAGAGCGGATGCAAGAAGGAGTGTATCGGTCGTTACCGATGCTCCGGGATCCTGATGACCCATCATATTCTCTGGAAATATCACCTGTCCGTGATTTGTCACGATGCTGCCGGGATTATCTGTATGTTACCTTGGCTCTTCCCCAGGTAAAGAAGTCTCCCGTGTAGTCGACCGGTCTGTAATCGGACCAGCGTTTCATTGACCATAACCCGTAATTGTCTTCCAGCATGAGAAACATGACCCATCCCTTAGCGGGACTGTCCCATCCGCAGGATTCACTTCCCGCAACAATGATCTCGTATTCCCGGTATATCTCGGCTGAATCCACAGGTGCAACAGGGTCAGGCAGAGAGTCTATGGAGTTCATAGTAAAAGAAATAAGACTGTCTTCGGGCAGTAATGATGCCT
>JAGLOY010000149.1 GCA_023138735.1 Candidatus Aegiribacteria sp.
CCATCAACTGGAAGATACATAGTATGGTTGTCACCGCATACGGGAGCTCCATGGAACTGCAGTCCGGCACATGGGCGAATATTAAGAACACCGCATTCTAACCGGGTGCCATAATCGTCCAGGTTACCCTGATTCAGCGGCTTCCCGAAGCACGAACCGGAGGAATATTCTGGATAGGAAAGTTAAAGTATCGGGATTCAGCTTTGTCAGGGATGCCATCCGTCTCGATTACCCGATAGAAGAATCCATCAGGTCAGCTCTTCCGATAGTCGACGAGTATATAGTTAATGTAGGCGACTGTACAGATAACACTCTGGAAATTATCAGAAGCATCGACGACCCAAAGATCAGGATAATCGAGACCGACTGGAATCCCGACAGATTTGTCGATGGTGCTACAATTGCCGACCAGACAAATGTCGCTCTTGATCAGTGCCGGTATCCGTGGTGTATCTACCTTCAGGCTGATGAAGTGATACATGAAGAAGATTTCAAGCTGATAGTAGGAGCCATGGAGAAGTACGACGCCAGGGATGATGTCGATGGGCTTCTCTTTCACTACAATCACCTCTGGGGCAGCTACAGCAGGGTTCATAGAGGTCACAACTGGTACGACAGGGAAATTCGTGTAATAAAGAACGGCAGGAATGTTAGAAGCTGGAAAGACGCGCAGAGCTTCAGAATTAATGGTAGAAAACTTCGCGTAGGCGATTGCGGCGCCAGGATCTACCACTACGGATGGGTTCGCCATCCGGAGGTAATGAGAAAAAAGACGATAGTAATGGATGGTTTTTATCATGACGATGAATGGATTGCGAAGAAGCATTCCGATTCAGGTAAACCATGGGATTACGGCCCACTTGAGAATATACCTCTGCTTCGCGAAACACATCCGGCAGTGATGCGATCGCGGATAGAAAGCAAAGACTGGCAGGCAGAGGATTACTCCAACCCGGATAATCCGCCTGATCATGAACACCTTCAGCTATGGTGCAGAGTACACTCCGCTCTCGAGAGGCTGATTGGAAGAAAAATCGGCGGGTACTCCAACTGGATACTGGTTAAATAGAATACTACCAGTGAACTTTTGACTGGTGTTCGGTCCATGCCCGAAGCAATCGGTTTTTGTGTGATACTCGCCAGATCATCGAAAAAAACTCAGGGCTGCATGGGTAACTTCTGATATCCATCAGCAGGTGGAGAATGACTCCTGCTCCGCCCCACAGCAGCAGCTGCGAACCCAGTAATACACCTGTTCCGCCCACCAGAACCGCATATTCAATGCAATGAAGCGCCGGGAAGATGCAATTCGATGGAATGCCCCGCTCTATTGAGTATCTTCTCTCCAGCTGCTTTTCGTTTCGGAAAATGCTGTGAAAAAACACGAGTGGATCAGGGGGCAGTCCGGAAGCGACAAAGTGCGCTATATGATCCACATCCAGAAATCCGCCGAAAAGAAGTACTCCTACTGCTGCTGCAGGTTCAGTAACCACGCCGGCGATAATTGCGGCAACGGTACTTGCAGAAATATGTGTTATTGCTCTCATCAGGCAAATCTATCCTTCGGATGATGACCGAACAAGGTTGGCATAGTAGATTACTCTAGAATTCAATTTGATCATAATTCCATCCGGAGGTAACTTAGATGTCCGTACCATTTCTTGACCTTAAAACGCAGTACAATCAGATAAAGGACGAAATCAGAAGTGAACTCACAGAAGTGCTGGATACATGTTATTACGTTCTCGGTCCGAAGGTTGCCGCATTCGAAGAGAAGTTCGCTGAAATAGCCGGAACTAAATATTGTGTTGCCGTTTCAAGCGGAACAGCCGCTGTACATATCATGATATGGGCCAGTGACCTGCAGCCTGGCAGCGGCATCATCGTTCCTCCGAATACCTTCACGGCCTCAGTGGAGGGTATTGTGCTGGCCGGGCATGTCCCGGTTTTTGTGGATGTGGACAGAGATACGCTTAACCTTTCACCTGACAGGGTTCGGAGCTTTCTTGAATCCTGTTCTTCAACAGGAAAACCAATTGATCCGAAAACGGGTGCGGAGATAAGGGGAATTCTTGCTGTAGACCTTTACGGACAGCCTGCTGCAATGCCGGAGCTGGAGGAAATTTCGGAGCATTACGGCCTTCTGCTTTTTGAAGATGCCTGCCAGTCCGTTAACGCATCAAGGAATGGAAGACCTGCTGGAAGTTTCGGTACGGTTGCCGCATTCAGTTTCTATCCCGGGAAAAACCTTGGTGCTTTCGGCGAAGGTGGAGCAGTAACAACGAATTCCGAAGATATCGCCGGAAGGGTCAGAGCACTGCGGGACCACGGCTCAAGAGAGAAGTACATATACGATTTCATCGGACACAATTACAGAATGTCCGCTTTTCAGGGAGCGGTGCTGGGTGTAAAATCCAGATACATTTCACAATGGAACGACAGAAGAAGGGATTCTGCAAAAAGGTACAATGAACTCCTTTCCGGACTTCCCCTTGTACTTCCCAGTGAGGATGGAAATGTAAGACATGTATACCATCTCTATGCAGTGCATACACCCGAAAGGGACACCCTGAGGGAGTTCCTCTCCAGCAGGGATGTTGCTTCCGGGCTTCATTACCCCCTTCCCCTTCACACCCAGAAGGCGTATTCATACCTTGGATACGAAGCGGGGGATTTTCCTGTATCGGAATGGAACAGTTCCTGCAATCTCACACTGCCGATGTTTCCCGATCTTACTCCAGATCAGCAGATTATCGTTACCGAAGCCGTGAAATCGTATTTCTCAGAAAAAGACTGATTTGTCTCTAAGATAAAGTTTCCAGCTGAACAGGCTCTAATTCTTTACGCTTCTTATATGCGATTTACTGACACTGCTGCTGATTTTCTTTCCTGCGGTTCAATTGCGGTTCGGTTCCATTCACACAGCTTCAGCCCCATACTCCGCAATAGCCGGAACATGGATACTCCTTTCAATAGCTGAGATCATGCTCATGATGGTGGACAATCTGTACGTTGTCAGAACGACTATGAATAAATCCATGATTATCTTCAGAGCCATCAGGATGATAATAACGATTTCAGTCTTCTTCATCCTTTTCCTTTTTATAACACACTTCCCTGCAGGAATTTTATCTGCAGCAGGCTGGTTGTTTTCATAGTGATGATTCTCTGACTTGTAATGACCATAATATCCAGGCTTCTTATCGTACCCGGGATATTCTCCAGGATATTGAAGATCCTGAAGACTTTTCCTGTAATATTCTTTGGTAAAGGCGGCGATTAGCCTAAGACTGATCTGACTCCATGTCTCTGAAAACCCTGGTATGATTAAGAACCCATTCAGCTATTGCCTCATCGTCACTGCTTTCTGTAATCCATTCGAACAGCTGAATCATATCACACTTTCGAAAAACCAGAGTGGCCTCCTCCAGCTCAACAGCGATTCCGAAGGCATCCCATCCGGCCAAGATACTGTCTACCGCTACAAAGAAAATGCCCCCGTAATGCTTCAGGAGGGAATCACCCTCGGCCAGTGAACCTGACATGGAGACAACAAGCATGCTGTCCTGCAGATATGCCCAATTCGCGGGAACTCCTATCGATTGAAGATCGGAGCATATTTCTCCGGCGGATACTGAAATGATCAACAGAACAGACAATATTATCCTCAAAGCAGAACTCGCTTTCCCGAAGTATCAATTCCCATATTAACGGAGTTCACCAGCCGGCGGCGGCCTGGTGCAATGACTTTCATTTTTCTTAATCTACAACTACCTTATCGATCTGGAAAGACCCCCTGAATGTACTGGTACGATAGTGTGCAAAATCCCTATATTTGCATCATGATGAAAAACAAACTGTTAATTCTGATTCTTGTGCTTCTGCCCGTTGCAGGAGATGCTGCCCATATAAGAGTTCCCGAACCAGAGATCATGCAGTTTATAGTGAACTTTGACCGGGAAATCTCGGGGCTTCTGGACGCATACCTCGAGGCTGTACCGGAATGCCCTGTCTATCCGGATACTCCTGTAAGACTGTGGGTTCTGGACCTTGCCTGGATAAGGGCTGATGCGGCAATAACTGAAGCGGAAACTCTCATAACTGTCTTCTCAGACAGCACTGAAGAGGTATGGTTATCGTACCTCGATTCTTCGGCTGCATACCTGAACGTCTTTTCGGAAATTCAGAGAACCTATCACCTGCCAGACGTTCCCGATAGCTCGATCTGCATCGAACTTGAGAATGAGCTTCTGATCGCTGATTCTCTGTGGCGAATTGATGAGATGAAATTTTTTGCATTATTTACAGAAGAGGAAATCCAATGAAAAACTCAAGAAAAGAAGGATCCTGGGAAGCAAAGAAGGGGCTCGCTCAGATGCTCAAGGGCGGAGTGATAATGGATGTTGTCACCCCGGAACATGCCCTGATCGCACAGGAAGCGGGAGCAGTAGCTGTAATGGCCTTGGAAAGAGTTCCCTCCGACATTCGAATCCAGGGCGGCGTTGCCAGAATGTCTGACCCTGATATGATAAGAGGCATCCAGGAACAGGTTAACATTCCCGTCATGGCGAAATGCAGGATCGGACACTTCGTCGAAGCACAGATCCTCGAAGCGATGCAGATCGATTACATCGATGAATCCGAGGTACTCACACCCGCCGATGAGAAATACCATGTGAACAAGCACGATTTCAGTGTACCGTTCGTATGCGGAGCCACCAATCTGGGAGAAGCGCTGAGAAGGATAGGCGAGGGCGCCGCAATGATCCGCACCAAAGGAGAAGCTGGTACGGGTAATGTTGTAGAAGCTGTCAGGCATGCCAGAGCTGTACTGGGAGCCATCAGGAAGCTCAGGGTTACACCGGTTGAGGAACTGATGACAATCGCGAAGGAAATGGGTGCTCCTTATGACCTTGTTAAGTACGTCCATGAAAACGGGTGCCTTCCGGTTGTGAATTTCGCCGCCGGAGGATTGGCTACACCCGCCGATGCTGCTCTGATGATGCAGCTTGGTCTTGACGGTGTTTTCGTCGGCAGCGGGATCTTCAAAAGCGGTAACCCGGAAAAGCGGGCAAGGGCTATCGTCGAGGCTGTAAGCAGATTCGATTCACCCGAAGTGCTTGCTGAAGTCTCCAGAAATCTTGGTGAAGCAATGGTGGGAATAAACATTTCCACAATTCCCGATGAAGAGCGACTGGCTAACAGGGGCTGGTAAACCTTGTCTGCAGTAGGAGTTCTTGCCCTTCAGGGCGGTGTAGCAGAGCATATCTCAATTCTTGAGCAGCTGGGCTGCGATGTTAAGGAGATACGCACTCCGGACGAACTTGAATCCATTTCGGCCCTTATTCTTCCTGGTGGAGAATCAACAACCCTTATATCACTCCTGAATAGATGGGAACTCACCAGTCCTCTGAGATCGATGGGAGAAGATGGGTTCCCCATCTTCGGTACCTGCGCGGGAGCCGTGCTTCTTTCAAAAGAGATCGATGAAAAGGAGCATGAAGTCAGTCAGAACAGCCTCGGGCTTGCCGATGTGAAAGCTGTTCGGAACTATTTCGGACGTCAGACATGCAGCTTCCTGAAGTCTATAAAAGTGACAGGTCTTGCTGAACCTTTCCCCGGAGTATTTATCAGAGCTCCCCTCCTGCTGCCTCTCTCCGATACTGTCGAAGTTCTGAGCAGTGTTGAAGACGGCCCTGTTTTTCTAAGGCAGGATAATCTCTGGCTCTCATCGTTCCATCCGGAATTGACCACCGACTGCAGGATTCACAGGCTCTTTCTTGAAAGCCAGGGAATATTGAAAGGGAGCGGATAATGCCCATCTATGAATACCTCTGCGGTCGATGCAACACGATATTTCAATTCCTCGTAAGAAACCCTTCCAGCACCACAGCTCCGGTCTGCCCTGAATGCAGAAAGGGTGACAGGATGAAAAAGGTCATGAGTACCTTCTCTGTGAAAAGCGGCTCATCCTCGATCGAGGATATGGCCGAAGACCCTTCTCTGGCGGGACTGGATACTGAGGATCCGAAAGCCATGGCCAGCGCTATCCGGCGAATGGCCGATGAAATGGGCGAGGATCTGGGCCCCGAAGTTAGCGAAGCCCTGTCAAGGCTGGAAGCGGGGGAGGATCCGGAGGAGATAGAACGGGATCTTGAGGAATCAGGCTTCGATATGGACTCCGGAAGCAGCTCACCTACCCGCGCAGAGGGCCTTTACGAAGCGTAGTACAGTACGTGCCAGCAAATAGAATATGTTAACGCAAATCAGAACTATTTACTATTCCTGATGTGATTCAGAATTTCTTTACAATTTCCTTTTTTGTATAATCCACAGGATGGTCATAGGAAGCAAGCATACCGATTTCATCAGGTGTTCTTTTTTCCTTTGGTTTCAATAGTGACCACTTGAAAAAGGACATTAATACTATATTTGTGAAATTGAGCCTGGAATAGTTGAACCCTCCCCTTATGTAAGAATCCTTAACCTGCTTTTGTTCCTCGGATGTAAAGCTTTTTTCTTTGTACGGAGAGGCTCCTGTGGCGAATATGACAAGATTTTTATTGATCAATCTGAGAATATTGTTCTTTATAGTTTTAATTCCTGCAATACTTGCTGCATGAAGACGTAATCAGAAGTATTGCCAATGGCACAAACAGATAACTGGTAGCTTTCATGTCTCCTTATTCCGTCAGGATCCTTTGCAGCAGCCGGGTAAAGTCACAGGAAGTCCGGTGGAATGACTGTTTCTTCAATCTTATCGAAGATCAGCTGTGAAACAAGAGAGTCTCCGATACAATTCAGATGGCAGATATCAATGTATATCGTTCTGCTGCAATCATCGAAAGCATTGGTAAAGCAGAAGAAATTATCGTACTGAAGCTCCATGGTTTCAGCAATTTCTTCACAGTGTTTGTAAACGGAAACAACAAATGCTCCCTGCTGCTCAGCAAGGGCGGTTTCTTCATGGGAGAGCTGTTTGGTTCCTGTTACAATAACCGGCTGCCAGAAGCTGAAGTAATCGAAGTCAAACTCGTCACTTAGAGCATCAATAATACGCAGGTTACCTTCGAATGATGCCATTATTGACTGAGCAAGAAGATCAGAACTAATGTAATCTTCTCCTTCAAGGATGCATCTTGAGGGCTCAGTTTCAAAAAGAGTAATTTCCGATCCGCCGTTTTCAATCCCAAGAATCCGTCTGCAGAAAGCAATAGAATTTAGATCTGGAAGAAACGCAAGGATGCCTACTTTTCTTAAGTAATCTCTCTGAAAGTGTCTGCTCTCGTAGAGATGACTTATCTGCTGAAGATTTAAGTGAACCCCCACAGTATCCGACTCTATGGTAGACCACACCTCATTTGATCCATCGTAGAAAACCACCAGATCAGGTATATTCCCCGCTTTCAGCTGAAGCTGAAGCTCTATCATTTCCTGAGTATTAACATAGCCCTGCTGACCAAAGTTGATTACCTGTACGGGCTTCTCCAAATGATCAGAGAGAAGCCGTTGAAGGTGTCCACAGATTGTTGAACTGTCTGAAGTGCGCCATCCAAACATTGTGGATCCGCCAAACACAAATACTCTGTATGAATCTTCAGAAACTTCTGCTCCTGGAACAACTCTGAGGCCGGTGCTGTCCACATTCACATCTTCTGAAGCAATGGGGCTGGCACGCCATACCACATAAGGCCTGTAGATACCGGAATTAAGTCTCAGGTTCGCTTCTTTGATGTTATCATTGTTGTCCGATCGAACCTCAATAATGAAAAGACCTATTATGGAAACAGATTCAAAAATCAGTGAAACAATTACTATACCAATCAGCACTTTTCCCAGAAGGGGAATAAGCTTCCACCCAAGCAGCATCGAAACACCGGTAGAGATCAGCAGAACACCGGTTGTAAGAAACACGAGCCTGCTATAAAGGGGATAAAAGCCAGGTTGAAAAAGGCTGTTTATCAGAATTGCTGATGCAGAGAAAACCGATCCTGTGATAATCAACACCCAGGCTGTAAAAACAACTGTTCCTCTTGAGAGATCATTATCTGCCATACAATCCTCTCTGCGTTCAATTCCCGGAAATATAAATACTTAAGAACCATTGGCTAGTGCTTATAGTGGTCTGAGAAATGTGTAGAGCTGAATAAGGTGGACTTTGCTTCCGAAGAAGGCCTGGATACAAAAGACCCGAAAGATATGGTAAGAGCCATCCGGTATATGGCAGATGATATGGGTGATGGATCCGGTTCATCCTCCCGCGCAGAGGGCCTTTACGAAGCGTAATTAATAGGGACGGAGGGTATTTTATTCGCATTCATGAAATAATATGTCCTAATCGCAGATCATAAAGACATATTATTCGCGAAATCAGAATAAATTCCCTCCGTCCCTAATTAAATTCAGTATTTCGCTGAATACGCCGGATGAAACCATCTCCACTACAGCTTCGATATCTTCTACGAACTGTCTGTCCTCCCCCAGCGGTTCAACCTTCTCACGGATAGCATTGTAAATCCTGCATGTTCCGCGGCCATGTTTACCCCTGTGTATGAACTCCGCGGCCTGGGCTGCACACACGAGCTCGGTAGCGATTACATACGTTGAATTCTCAAGCACGCTCAGAGCCTGGTAAGCAGCCGTAGTGCCCATGGATACATGATCCTCCTGTGAACCGCTTACAGGGATACTGTCCACGCTTGCAGGATGTGCGAGAACTTTGTTTTCGCTTACGAGGGAAGCGGCGGTGTACTGGGCTATCATGAAACCGGAGTTGATTCCGGGATCGGGAGAAAGAAAAGCGGGTAATCCGCTGAGATCCGGGTTAAGCAGCCTTTCGATCCGTCTTTCGGAAATGTCAGCCAGCTCCGCCATGCAAAGGGATAGATGATCCGCGGCAAAGGCTACAGGCTGCCCGTGGAAATTTCCTCCGCCTACGAATGTACCGTCTTCCATTAAAAGAGGATTATCTGTTACCGATGCAAGCTCCACCGACAGAACAGACTCAATGTACCGAAGTGCATCCCTTGTTGCTCCATGAACCTGGGGAACACATCTGAGGGAGTAAGCGTCCTGAACCTTGGAGCAGGCTTTATGTGATATCAGGATCTCGCTGTCCAGAATGAGAGACCGAAGGTTCTCGGCGGTTTCGATTGCGCCTCTGTGAGGTCTCAGGTCTATCAGCTCCCTGCTGAAAGGCAGCGTTGTGCCCAGCAGTACTTCAAGGGACATCGCTGCTGCCGCATCCGCGGCGTCAGCCAGCCTGCATGCTTCGATGTATGCCAGTGATGTAAGGGCAGTCATTGTCTGCGTACCGTTGATAAGGGCAAGTCCCTCTTTGGCTCCTAGCGAAACAGGTTTTAATCCAATTCTGTTGAGGGCTTCCTCCCCTGATATGATTTCATCGGAATCAACACACTTTCCCTCGCCTATCAGCGGCAGACTCAAATGAGCAAGGGGAGCAAGATCACCTGATGCACCGAGAGATCCTTTTATGGGAACTGCAGGATAAATATCGCTGTTAAGAATTGCCAGCATCTGATCGAGTGTTCGCTCACGAATACCTGATCTTCCCCTTGCAAGAGATGCTATTCTCAGGAACATCATCACTCTTGTAACGGACCCCGAACAGATAGGTCCAGTTCCGCATGCATGACTGACCAGAAGGTTCCTCTGCAGCAGATCAAGGTTGTCCGAGCTCACGATTGAATTGGCAAGCCTTCCAAATCCGGTATTCACTCCGTAAACAGGTACGCCGCTGCGAACTACTTCTTCAGTCTTTGCCCTTGATTTCCTGATGGCAGACCTGGCATCTTCTGACAATGCAGCAGGGGCGCCTTCGGCGATCATTAAAACCTGCTCCAGATTTGTTCCCTCTGTTCCAATAGTAATTCTGTCCATACAATCTCCAACAATTTCGGGAAGGAAAGATTCAATACAACCTGCTGAATATACAGTGTATCATGAGAAATAATACAACCGGTACACGGAAATGGGTCATTCTGACTCAGGAATAGGTGAAGGGGGTTCGTCCTCTCCCGAACCAGGTGCAAGATACATCCGTATAACACTGTCCTGCAAGTCATTCTACAATTATTGCGGGGATGATTCATCAGTTGGCATTTACCTTGCTTCAGCTAAAACTGCGAAATTTAGAAATGTCAACTAACCAAACAATAGGATGGGAGAAAACACATGGGTGAAAACGCTATTCGCCCGCTCTTCGACCGTGTACTGATCAAACGGGAAGAGCCGAAAGAAACAGTAAAAGGTGGTATTGTTATCCCCGATACCGCACAGGAAAAACCCCTGGAGGGTATCGTTGAAGCTGTCGGGCAGGGTAAAAGAAATGAAGACGGAGACGGCTTCCTGACTCCCGTTGTTAAAAAGGGAGATCGCGTTCTTATAGGTAAGTACTCCGGTACGGAAATCAAAGTACTGGACGATGAATATGTTATTGTGCGCGAGGATGATATTCTCGCCATATTGAACAGGTAACCAGGAGGTTATAAGGTATGCCAGCTAAAGAACTTAAGTTCGATCAGGATGCAAGGCACGCCATTCTTTCCGGGGTTGAGAAGCTTTCCAGAGCTGTCAAGGTAACCCTTGGCCCCAAAGGACGGAACGTTCTCCTCGAGAAAAAATGGGGAAGCCCGACCATAACAAAAGATGGCGTTACAGTTGCAAAGGAAATCGAACTTCCAGACAAATTTGAGAATGTCGGCGCACAGCTGATCCGTGAAGTTGCCAGCAAAACCAGTGATGTGGCCGGAGACGGTACAACAACCGCAACACTTCTTGCCGAGGCTATCTATCGTGAGGGCCTGAAGAATGTTACAGCAGGCGCTAATCCTATGTCCCTCAAGAGAGGTATAGATGCGGCAGTAGAAGTAGTGGTTAAGGAACTCAAAACACTCTCCCGCGATGTTTCCGGTAAGGAAAACATCAAACAGGTAGCCGCGATATCAGCCAACAATGATGACATGATCGGTGATATTATCGCCGAAGCCATGGACAAAGCCGGGAAAGACGGAACTATTTCCGTTGAGGAAGCCAAATCGATGGAAACAACCCTCGATGTAGTTGAGGGTATGCAGTTCGACAGAGGATACCTCTCTCCATACTTCGTTACAGATCCTGAGAACATGGAAGTTGTCCTTGAAAAACCTTACATCCTCATTCACGAGAAGAAAATCTCCAGCATGAAGGATCTCCTTCCAATCCTGGAGAAGGTTGCACAGCTCAGCAAGCCTCTTCTTATCATAGCTGAGGACATCGAAGGCGAAGCACTCGCAACACTGGTTGTGAACAAGATGCGGGGAATGCTTCAGGTTGCCGCGGTTAAGGCACCCGGATACGGAGACCGCCGCAAGGCTATGCTCGGTGATATCGCCATTCTCACCGGAGGAAAAGCTATAACCGAGGATCTCGGTATCAAGCTTGAGAACATCACCCTTGATGATCTCGGATCGGCTGTCAGCATCCGCATTGACAAGGATAACACTATCGTCATAGACGGCGGTGGTGAGACTTCCGACATCCAGGGCAGGATAGGACAGATCCGCAAACAGATAGAAGATACAACCTCCGACTACGATAAGGAAAAACTGCAGGAACGTCTTGCCAAGCTCGCAGGCGGAGTAGCCAGAATCAACGTCGGCGCCGCAACCGAGACAGAAATGAAAGAGAAAAAGGCAAGGGTCGAAGACGCTCTTCACGCTACCCGGGCTGCTGCTGAAGAGGGAATCGTTCCAGGTGGTGGAACAGCCCTTATCCGCTGCGAGAAGGTTCTTGAAACCCTTAAGCTTAAGGGTGATCAGGCTGTAGGCGTGGACATCGTGAGAAAGGCGCTCTCCGAGCCCCTGCGCCAGCTTGCGCTGAACGCAGGACTCGAAGGCGCGATAGTTGTTGAGAAGGTCAGAGGCCTTGAGAAGAATATGGGTCTGAACGTTCAGACAGTAGAATACGGAGACATGTTCGAACTGGGCATAGTCGACCCGACAATGGTCACAAGAACGGCTCTTCAGAATGCATCGAGCATCTCAAGCCTTCTGCTGACAACCGAGTGCGTAATTACTGAAATACCAGAACCTGAACCCCCAGCTCCTGCTGGCGGCGGAATGGGTGGAATGGGCGGAATG
>JAGLOY010000015.1 GCA_023138735.1 Candidatus Aegiribacteria sp.
ATTGCTCATTATGTAGACATGAAAATGCGGCAGATGACAGATAACGCCACCATGGCTTCAACGGCCAAGGTGGCTATTTTTGCCGCACTGAATATAGCAGATGAACTCTACCAGAAAAGAGAGCATTCCGAGGAACTGGAAGAGAGCCAGAACAGCGCACTTACACACCTGGCAGATCGGATAGAACAGGTCCTTTCGGAAAGCTCCAATCTTTCAACACTCTCGAGTTCAACCGATTCTGATTCATCAGCTACAATAAAAGCCTCAACAATCCAGCAGAACAGCACATCCGATATCCCGCGATAACAGAACTTCGCGGTAACTCGATAAGGACACGGCAGGGATGTGCCGGCATTCTGCGCAGGGATGTTTCCGGTTCGGTCAGCATGGCCACATCCTCATTCCGTTTTATATAGATGAATACCTGCGCCTGAACAGGAGTTCGTGATGAATATATTCGTACCTGCAGTAATTGCAGCGGCTACATTTGTTATGGGGTATCTTCTTCATAAAATACTTATAGCCAGGGAAATAAGAGGAGCGGAAGCTGAAGCTGATCGAATAATATCAGATGCCAAACGTGAGAGCGACACTATCAAGCGCGAAGCACTTCTTGAGGGCAGAGACACCATTTCCAGGGAAAGGGTCGACAGCCTGGAGAAGATCCAGGAACGAAGAAGAAACCTGGACCGGAAAGAAAACCAGGTTGCAAGCGAATCCGAGCGAATCGGAATCCTGAAAGAGAAGCTCCAGGATAAGAAGAAGACCATTGATAATCGCGAGACCGGTCTGAGCGAAATGGAAAACTCCCTGCAGGCGAAGCATAACAGGATGAATAAGCTCATGGAGGAGCAGAACAAACTCCTTGAACAGATTGCGAGCCTTTCGAGGGAGGACGCAAGAAAACTCATGCTCTCAAACCTTGAGGAGGAGCTTCATCATGAGGCTGGAAGGCTCACACGAAAAATACTTGAAGCCGCCGAGAACAAGGCTGAGGAGGAAGCCCTCAAAGTGCTCTCAACCGCAATTCAGAGGTGTGCGGCGGATCATGTCGTTGAGAACTGTGTATCCGTAGTAAACCTGCCCAGTGACGATATGAAGGGAAGGATCATCGGAAGAGAGGGCAGGAATATCAGAGCGTTCGAGGCTGCCGCCAACGTTGATGTCATAATTGATGATACTCCCGAAGCAGTTGTTATCTCATGCTTCGATCCCGTTCGCAGGGAGATAGCAAGGCAATCTCTGGAAAAACTGCTGGACGACGGAAGAATACACCCCGGCAGAATAGAATCCACCGTTGCCAGGGTAACATCGGAGATGGAGAAAAAAATACGGAAACTTGGCAATCAGCTGGCCCTGGATGCTAACGTTTCAGGTCTGCACCAGCAGCTTATCAGGCATCTTGGAAGACTTCGTTACAGAACTAGCTACGGTCAGAACATGTACCAGCACTCCCTTGAAACCGCTCACATCTGCGGATTACTTGCTTCCGAGCTTAAACTTGACGCAGCTCTTGCGAGAAGGATCGGACTTCTTCACGATATTGGTAAAGCAACCGATCAGGATATAGAGGGCTCCCATGCGATAGTCGGTATGGAACTTGCACAGAGGTATGAGGAATCACCCTTAGTATGCAACGCCATTGGCGCTCACCATGAAGAGATAGATTGTGATTCCCTATACGGCATCATTATTCAGGCGGCAGATTCCGTAAGCTCCGCTCGTCCGGGGGCCAGAAGAGAAACGCTGGAGCTGTATGTCAGAAGACTGCACAAATTGGAATCCATTGCCGATTCGTTCGACGGTGTTAAGAAATCTTATGCAATACAGGCAGGCAGGGAACTGAGGATTGCAGTCAGGCCGGAAACTGTTGATGATGATGCCGCAGCCGAACTTGCCAGGATGGTGGCCAGGAAAATTGAGAGTGAGATGCAATACCCCGGTCAGATAAAAGTTACAGTAATTCGCGAAACGCGCGCTTCGGAAACGGCGCACTGACGTGAGAGTACTACTTCTTGGTGATGTGGTTGGAAGACCCGGACGCACTGCTGTTATATCCTTTCTGAGGAATCATGAGTACGATTTTATCGTCGCCAACGCCGAAAATGCCGCAGGGGGATTCGGACTTACCAGGAAAACTGCTATCGAGCTTCTCGAAGCCGGGGTCACAGTCATCACCTCCGGTAACCATATCTGGCAACATACGGACATTCTTGAGTACATCGACGAAGTTAACTGTCCCGTACTCCGTCCTGCCAATTATCCTCCCGGCAATCCCGGCAGCGGTTTCGTCGTGGTGAAGCATCAGGGGATAAGGGTAATGGTTATGAATCTTCAGGGAAGGCTGTTCATACCCATAGCGCTTGACTGTCCTTTCAGAATAGCTGACAATATTATCAGAAATAATTCTGCAGATATGATAATAGTTGACATGCATGCTGAAGCCACAAGTGAGAAACAAGCCTTGGCACGGCATCTTGACGGTAGAGTTTCAATTCTTGCCGGTACTCATACACATGTTCTGACTGCCGATGCAAGAGTGCTTCCGGGTGGAACTGCATACATCACCGACCTGGGAATGTGCGGTTCGATGTCCGGAGTTATCGGTATGGCTCAGGAGGAGGCAAGAATTCGATTTCTTACCGGCAGGCACGTGCGGTTGAAGGTGGCCGAGGGAAACACATACGTGAACGGCCTTGAAATTGTACTGAACAGCAAGTTAAAGGTGGAAAGCCTGTGTCTTATCAATGAGAAAGCCTGATTCGGATAATCTTAGCGAATATCTTTCAGTAGCTGCGTCGTGGGTCGAGAATGGCCTCAAGAGTATTTCCATGCGTCAGGATTCTATCTCCCGCCTTCCGTCTCTCGCACTTTATTCCCTTGAGTCAGGCGGGAAACGTGTAAGACCTTTCCTTGTCCGATCAGCCTGCACCGCTGTGGGCGGTCATCCTGATTCATCTCTGAAGGCAGCCTGTGCAGTAGAGATGATACACACCTACTCACTCATTCATGATGATCTTCCCGCGATGGATGATGATGATGTAAGACGGGGAAAACCTGCACTTCATATCAGGTCTGGAGAAAGACAGGCCCTGCTTGCAGGTGATCTTCTTCTCATTGAAGCCTTTGGAGAACTCCTCGATACACCTTTGGGACCCGGCAGGGTTGCACAGATGGTTAAGCGGCTTGCACGCGCAGCTGGTCCTGGATACCTTGTCGGAGGCCAGTATATGGATATGTATCACTGCGATGAAGCAGGTGCAGACTGGATACGCACTATGATACTCGGTAAGACCGCTGCCATGATAAGGATATCTCTTGAACTGGGAGCCATTTCGGGCGGAGGGGATGATGATGTGCTTGAGGCTATATCGGTCGAAGGTGACAGACTGGGTTTTCTTTTTCAACTGACCGATGATATTCTGGATCTATGCGGAAACGCCGAAGAAATGGGTAAGGAAGTCTCAAAGGACTCGGGGCATGGCAAATGTAATCCAGTATCCATGATGGGGCTTTCTGAAGCTGCAGCGGAAGCTTCGGTGCTGGCTTCCGATATAGCTGCAGGATTGATGGATATCAGGGGAGACTGGGGAAAGGTCGCCGCTCTTGCCCTCTACCTTCCACTCAGGAGGAAGTAGTAATGTCCATACTTGAAAAAATCAGCCTTCCCCTGAATGTATTGGAGTTGACTCTTGAGGAAAGACTTGCTCTTGTCGATGAGATAAGAAACAGAATTATCGAGGTTGTTCACAGCACAGGAGGGCACCTGGCCTCCAGCCTTGGTGTTGTGGAACTCACAGTAGCACTGCTCTCCGTTTATTCGCCCCCGGATGACAGGATCATCTGGGATGTTGGTCATCAATGCTATCCATGGAAGTTGCTGACCGGAAGAGTAGATCGTTTTCACACCATCCGTCAGTCCGGCGGTTTGAGCGGTTTTCCAAGGCGGGATGAAAGTCCCTGTGATGCCTTTGGAACGGGACACAGTTCCACCTCCATTTCTGCCGCACTGGGTTTTGCACTTGGCAGGGATATAAAAGGGGAGGACTACAAAATTGTCGCTATTATCGGTGATGGTGCCATGGGCGGCGGCATGGCCCTTGAAGGCCTTAATCATCTGGGGCATACTGGTACGGATATGCTCATCATCCTCAACGATAACGAAATGTCCATCTCCCCCAATGTCGGAGCTATCTCCCACCACCTGACTCGTCTGATCACAGACCCAAGGTACAACAGGATCAAGAAGGATGTATGGAATGCCCTGGGCAAGATACCTTCTCTGGGTGAAAGGGTGAGAAACGCTGCTCATGCAGTGACCTCGGGATTGAAGAAGACTCTTGTTACACCAGATACACTGTTTGACGATTTTGGCGTTCGTTACATCGGCCCGGTTCCCGGGAACGATCTTGCTGCTATAACAGGTGTTCTGCAGAGGGTATCTGAGATTACCGGTCCGGTGCTGCTTCATGTTTTAACTAAAAAGGGCAAGGGGTTTGAACCTGCCGAACTTGATGCTACAGGATATCATGGTGTATCCGGCTCGTGTGGCAGAAGCAGAAATAGGGAGACTTTCACCGCTGCTTTTGCAAGAATCATGGTTGAGTTAGGGAAGGAAGATGACAGTATTGTGGCAATAACGGCCGCAATGCCCGATGGAACCGGACTGGACAGGTTTGCGACTGAATTTCCCGACAGATTTTTCGATGTCGGAATCGCTGAACAGCATGCCATTACTCTTGCATGCGGACTTGCCTTCAGCGGCCTCAAACCGGTGACCGCTATTTACAGCACGTTCCTGCAGAGGGCACTTGATCAGGTGATACACGATGCAGCGCTGCAGAGCGCTCCGGTTATTCTGGCTCTGGACAGGGGGGGAGTCGTCGGGGAAGATGGTCCCACACATCACGGTGTTTTTGATATTTCCATGCTCCTTCCCCTGCCGAATATCAGGATAGCAGCGCCAAGGAACTGCTCCATGCTTGAACTGCTTCTGAGAAGAGCCGTTCAATTCAAAGAGAACCCCACTGCGATAAGATATCCAAGGGGAGAGGAACCGACGACACAATCCCCGGATCCCGAGAGTGTTGAACCCGGCAGCGGTCAGCTTCTCTCCGAAGGTCATGATGTCCTTATCATCGGTGTTGGTATTATGGCTCTCGTCGCGCTCGAAGCTGCTTTGCTCCTTGCCCGGCGAAACATTTCCGCCGCTGTCTATGATCCAATCTGGCTGAAACCAGCTCCGATTACAGAGATCAGATCACTGGCGGGGGCGTGCGGCCGGGTTGTAACCATTGAAGATGGAAGCGTAACTGGCGGATTCGGCTCCTATATCAGTTCACATCTGCAATGTGAATCTGTACTTGAAATAGGCATTCCCGATGAATTTCAGCCCCACGCATCAAGGGAAGAACTCATGCAGCGCATGGGTCTTGATCCCGAAGCTCTCGCCGAAAGGATCGGTGATTTTCTTGGTTCATGACCCCGCAGTTGTCAGAAGACTCTGTCTTTACGTTGACAGGTTCAATCCACCGTACGCCGGTTTGATTAAGAATCTTATTTCGTTCTGCGAAAAGTTCGGTATCTCCCTCAGGTCGGCAGCTCCATCCGCTGATCACCTTAGGGATTTCGATATCCAGGAAAATGACAATTGCGATATGGCGATAATTCTGGGCGGTGATGGCACGATTCTTCGCGGAATGGGGTATTTCAGGGAGTTGAATACTCCCGTACTCGGCGTGAATGCCGGTCATCTCGGATTTCTCGCCAGTGCCGAAGAGACCGGTATCAAGGAGGCAATAACGAGGATAGCAGAAGGTAATTATTACATAGATACAACCCATGTGCTTAATGCTGAATTCCCCTCAGAGCAAGTCATTACAGCTATCAATGATTTCAGTATAAACCGCTCGATGGTCGGTGGGATACTGCATTTCAATCTCTACATCAACAACACTGAAGTTGCCCATATGGCAGGTGACGGGCTCATTATCTCAACACCTTTCGGATCTACCGCATACAGTCTTTCATGCGGAGGCCCGATACTGGATCCGGGAGTGCCGGCTATCCTGGTTGTTCCAATATGTCCTCATTCACTTTCGCTCAGACCGCTTGTTGTATCCAATGACAGCGTTATTTCTGTGGAGATACGTGACCTCAGAGGTACCGGCCCTGTGGTTTCCGCGGACGGTTCTCCATCAGGAACTTTAAGGTCCGGCGAGGTTCTGAAGGTAACCAGAGGCCGGGGATCATGTATGAGCGTCAGATTTCACGATGAACCCGATTATTACAGCAGGCTGGGCCTGAAACTTGGCTGGGGAGTAAGGGGTTAATATGCTCGTCAGCCTTAAACTGAAGAATCTGGCAACAATAAGTGATACATCGATTGAATTCGAATGCGGATTGAACATACTTACAGGCGAGACAGGTGCGGGTAAATCCATTCTTATAGACGGCCTTCTTCTGGCTCTTGGAGAACGGGCGGATACATCACTTGTCAGACCCGGATCGAATGCAGCCAGCGTAGAAGCCCTGTTTCTTCTGGAGGATAGCTCAGAATTTCTGGTTAGAAGAGAGGTTAGATCACAGGGCAGAAGCCGCTATTTCATTAACGATGAACTGACAACCCTGGAAGAGGGCAGGGATCTTCTGGCTGGTTTCGTTGATCTTCATTCGCAGGGTTCGACCCCTGCGCTTCTGAGTCGGCGTGTTCAGAATACCGCACTCGATAGTTTCAGTGACTGCTCTGTACTGGCAGAAAAACTCAGCATCGGCTTTGCAGAATACAGGAATTTTTTAAAGCGATGGGATGAACTGAGTGCCCAGCTTTCTGCGGTATCTTCGAACAGGGATATTGCTCAGCATGAACTTTCACTGATTGAAAAACTCAATCCCTCTGCTGAGGATTACAACAGCCTCATGGAAGAAAGACGTTCCTTGAAGGCTGTCCAGAGCAGTGCTGAGATTCTGGGAAGAATATCAGAAGGGATTTCCGGGGACGACGGTATTCTTGATTCTCTTGGAGAATTCCGCAATTCCCTTGCTAATTCCGGAGTAAAGACGAAAGATACTCTGGAGCTTCTCGAGCAGGCGGATATCGCATTGACTGAAGCCTCTTCAGAATGTCAAAGCATGCTTTGGGGGATAGACAGCGCTCCATGGAGGATTCAGGAGATCGATGACAGACTGGACAGCTACGCTGATCTGCTGGGCAGGTGCAGCGGGACCCTGGATAATCTTCTCAGTATGCGCTCGCAGCTTGAACTGGAACTTGAGCAGTACGATCTCCTGGAGAAAGAGAATGATCAGCTGCAGAAAACAATCCCGGGAAAAGCCGATAACCTCCATGAAATTGCGATTGCGCTTTCCAAATCCAGAAAAAGCGGTGCCGGGGAACTTGAAAAATCGGTTCAGAAGGAGCTGAAGCTGCTCGGCATGCCTGGCGCCGTCTTCCAGGTTGTTATGAATGACCCTCCAGATAAAAGATCATTGATAATCGGAGATGCACGCATCTGTTCGGATGGATGCGAGATACCGGAGTTCTTTTTCAGTGCTAATCCGGGGATGAAACCAGGTCCTCTATCATCCGTAGCCAGCGGCGGTGAGATGTCCAGAGTGAGCCTTGTCCTTAAGCTGGCTCTGGCAAGTGTAACCCAGGCGCCCACGATGGTGTTCGATGAGATCGACAGCGGTATCGGGGGAGAGACGGCAAATCTTCTGGCCGATTCCCTGGATAGAGTTTCACGGAGAAGGCAGGTCATAGTGATCACACATCTCCCGCAGATAGCATCGAAAGCCCACAGGCACCTTGCGGTAGCTAAGGAAATGGATGATGGACTGCCAGTCACCCGCGTGAAGTCCCTCTCCGACAGAGACAGTCGCGTAGAAGAACTTGCGAGGCTGCTGGGCGGAGGGGCAGCCGCACTGGAGCACGCACGGAAGATGATAGCTGCCGATGTGAACCATGATGAAAGCGGGGGAAACAAGCCTTGAAGGGTCCAGTTATCAACATTCCTAATCTAATCAGTCTCAGCAGGATCCCTCTTACATTCATCGCCTGCGTATTCCTTGTGCAGAAGGAAATTGTCCTGGTAGTTATCGTGATACTTGTGGGTGTATTTTCGGACGTTATTGACGGTGTTGTTGCGAGGAAGACAAATTCAATCAGTGACTGGGGAAAGATCTTCGATCCTCTTGCTGACAAGATAGCCATCGGTGCTTTCATAGTTACACTCGCCTTTCTCGGTGGTGTTCCATTGTGGTTCGTTATCCTTTTCCTGATAAGGGATGTGATTATCGCCGTGGGAGGGCTTTATGTTGCAAAGAAGCTGGGTTCACCTCCATCTTCGAACAGATGGGGTCAGTACTCATCCCTGGCCATGTCAGTATATCTCACATCCGCAGCCGTATCCTACATGCTGGATACAACCCTCTGGCCTTCCGGGATGATTCTGGCAGGCCTCGATCCTCTGGGTCTTCTTGCCCTCGGGTTTGTGCTGGTGAGTCTTTTTGTCTATTTTTCTGAATCCGTGACGAAGCTCCGAATACTTCGGGGATAACTTTCAGGAGTGTGTCTGACAATGTTTCATTGTCGGACAGGCTCCCAGCTGACGGGAGTAACATTACTTGTATCTGAAAAGGCTGGAAATAGTAGGCTTTAAGTCGTTTGCAGATGCCTTTGAAATGGAATTTCAGGAAGGTATTTCCTGCATTGTCGGACCAAACGGCTGCGGTAAAAGTAACATAGCCGATGCTATCCGCTGGGTACTGGGTTCCCAGAGTCCGAGTGATCTTCGCGCTGACCGTATGGAGGATGTGATATTCTCCGGTACAGTTCTGAGAAAATCACAGGGGATGGCGGAAGTAATTCTCACATTTGATAACTCGATGAGGGAACTTGACCTGGATTTTGATGAAGTTACCGTAACAAGAAGACTATTCAGATCCGGGGACAGCGAATACTTCATGAACGGTAACAGATGCAGGTTGATGGATATTACGGATCTCATTGTGGACAGAGGTCTTGGCAGCAACGGATACTGGATACTCGAGAAGAATATGACCAAGACGATGATCGATAGCGGTCCTTCCGATAGAAGGTTTCTCTTCGATGAAGCTGCCGGAATTGTCAAATACAAAATGCAGCGTCACCGCGCCGAGCTCAAGCTGAATGCGGCCGGAGCTGACCTTGAAAGACTGGACGATATCATTTCCGAAGTTGATCGTAACGTAAGCGCCCTTAAAAAGCAGGTTTCAGCATTCAGAAGATGGGAAAAAGCTGAGAGGCAGGTCACAGAGATCCGTTGCCTGAGGGAGCATAGAACACTGCAGGAATCAGAGGAAAAACTCAGAACGCTCGAAGACAGGATGAAACTGTGCAGCGGGCGTGAACAGAAAGCCTCAGCCGCCGTTTCAGCAGCGACCGCAAAGCAAAGTCAAGCCAGAGTTTCCCTTGAAAAGGCTCAGACCCGTCTTGACAGCGAACATGCCCAATGCGCCGACCTCGACAGCAGCATGAGCGGTATCCGGGAGCAGCTGGCTGTTACCGAAGAGCGCCGCAGGAATACTCAATCACGGATAGAAAGTTCGCTGCGGGAATCATCCGAAGAGTTGAAGAGGGCGGAACAGCTCCGGAAGGAAGCGGATGAGCTGCTCAATAGTGAGGCCTCATTAAGGAAGCAGATAAGTGATGCGGAAGAGATTCTCAAGAAGGCTTCATTCGACTCCGAACAGGCTGAGAAACACTTTGCCCGATCAGCAAGGGAGCTTGAGAAAGTACGGGAAGAGTACAGAACTGTATCGGAGACCGTTGCATCCCTTCAGAAGGAGTATACAGACAACCTTCGCTGCAGGGAGAGGGCAAGACAGGAGATCGAGCATGCCCTGAAGCGGCAGACAGAACTTGAGTCAGCTCAAGGAGAACTGCACATCAGCCTGAAAGAAGCGGAAACACTGCTCGGGGAAATCAGGACCAGGAAAGAAATTCTTATTGCATCACTTGAAGATACCCGCGCCATACGTGCGGGAATTTCCGGTGAGATCTCCGGGGCAGCGCCGCTGATACGCTCCCTGGAGATGGAAGCAGGTGTGCTTCAAGCAAGGATCAGAGGTCTGAGAGAAGCCAAGCCTTCCCTCTGCGATGATCGTCCTGCAATATCATCCCGCATGTCCGTGCGCAGCGGAATGGGGATAGCTGTGGGAGCATGGCTGGATTCGTTCCAGGATTCGATGATCTGGGAGGATTCAAGTGTTCTGCCTGATGGGAACAATGGTGAGCGGTACTATCTGAACTTGAGGACAGCGGACAGACCTGAAATCCCGGAGGGGGCAGTCTGGTTGCCTGACTGCCTTTTCGATGACTCCCACGACAGTCTCAGAAATCTGCTTGCAGGTGCGATTATGGCTCCTGACAGGGAGAAGGCTGCGCAGTGGTTCTTAAGCGGTACGGACCTGGATATTGTAACGATCGAAGGAGATCTGTTCAGGAAGGACGGTCTTGTAAGACTTGGGGTTCCTGAATCGGGCGGAGGAGTGATCGAGAGGGAAGCCCTTGCCCTGGAAGCCGAAGAGAAGGTTCTTGCCCATGAGTGTGAACTGGAAATCCTCCGTTCATCTGAAACGGAACTTCTCGAAAGGCTGAAGGTGCAGGAAACCACCTTTGAGGACCTGCGCATGCAGATATCTGTCGCCGAGATGGAAGAGGCATCACTGCAGGCAACCACTGCAGGTTATCGAAAAAGGGTGAGCGAACTGCAATCCGAATTGATGGTTATCGAACAGAAGCTTCCAGCCCTCCGGCAGATCTCACTGGAACAGGATTCAGTAGAGAGCATTGATAAACTTAAACTTTCAACGGAAAATATGGACAGATTATCAATCTCTCTGCAGGAGATCGAAAAATCGAGGGAGAACCTTGGCGTCGATCTGAACATCCTGATCAGGGAGGAGAACAGTGCGAAGCTTGATCTATCTGCACATGAGACATCACTTAAGCAGATGGAAACTGATAGAAAACGTCTCCAGGCCGGCTCATCCGTTGCATCGGAAAGAAGCGATGTAATCGATGAGAGAATCAGTGAGCTGAGGGAAGACGGAGCCGAACTTAACGATTCAATAGTTGATTTCAACGTGAAGCTTGAGAATCTATCCGCCTCAAGGGAGGAAGCCGAGAACAGCAGGACCGAAGCGAGCGGAGAACGAGCCGAGTGGCTGGAGAAATCGAAAAAGGCAGATGAGGATCTGGCAATTCAGAGGGAGGAGCTATCCTCTTCTCGAGAAGACAAAGCATCGGTATCCGGTGAAATGGAAATAGTCAGAAGCCGCTTTGAAGAACTCAGCGTCAAGGAGCTGACTCTTCCCGATGAAAACAGTCGGTACTGGGATTATTCAAATGAAAAACTTGTCAGCGAGCTTGAAAAACAGATGGGGTACCGGGAAAATCTGGGTCCTGTTAATATGCTGGCTGTAGCTGAATACGAGGAAGCCAGAAAACGGATCGAATTTCTAAATGAGCAGAGGGCGGATCTGAGCGAAGCCAGAGAATCCCTCATGAGCGCCATCAGCGAAATAAACAGAACAGCTGCCAGAAAGTTCGATGAAACATTCGTTGAGGTGAAAAAGCACTTCAAGGAGATGTTCACCAGTCTTTTCGGTGGCGGTGAGGCCGAGATAATAGCTCTGGATTCGGAAGATCCGCTGGAGGGCGGAGTACAGATTATAGCCAGGCCCCCCGGCAAGAAACTTGATAATATCACAGCGCTGTCAAGTGGTGAGCAGGCAATGACTGCAGCAGCTCTCCTCTTCGCACTGTACCTTGTAAAGCCGTCTCCTTTCTGCGTGCTGGATGAGCTTGATGCTCCGCTGGACGATACGAACGTGGATAATTACATCAACCTGCTCAGAGGATTTGTAAACAGAACTCAGTTCATCGTAATTACTCATAACAAGAGAACTATGGAATCCGCTGACCGTCTGTTTGGAATAACCATGGCGGAAGAGGGAGTATCCTCCATGACTTCGGTCAGCCTTGAGATGGCCTGTCAAATCAGTGAAGGCTGAGTGCCCCATGGCTTTTAGTCTCAAAGATAAACTCAGGAAAAGCAGCGATGCCCTTGCCGGAAAACTTGACCGGCTCTTCGGGAGCGCATCGTTCAAAGATGCGGATCTGGAAGAGACTGAAGAGATTCTTCTGGGAAGCGACCTTGGCTGGGAACTTACCGAGAAAATAATCGCTGAACTTCCTCGAAGGATCAGAAAATCCGGACTTTCCTGGAAGGAAGCCCTCGCTCTGATTCTTATTGAGAATACACCTCTTCCAGAATTCGAAGATACCGCAGTTGCAAGACCCTTCGTGACTGTTGTAGTGGGCGTAAACGGTGCTGGAAAAACAACAGCCATAGCCCGTCTCGCAGCAAGGCTGCAGAGAAGGGGTGAAAAGGTGCTTATGGCATGTGCCGACACCTTCAGGGCCGCGGCTGCAGAACAGCTCGAGGTCTGGGCTGACAGACTCGGAACAGCCGTGCTTTCGCAGTTACCAGGATCGGATGCTGGAGCTGTGGCATTTGATGCCGTAAAAAGAGGTCTCAGCAGAGGCTACGATTCGGTGATAATTGATACTGCTGGCAGGCTTCCAAATAAGCAGGGGCTTCTCGATGAACTGGCCAAGATCCACAGGGTATGCGGCAAGGCGATGGAGTCCGCGCCCCACGAGGTACTGCTGGTACTCGACTGCACCGTAGGTCAGAATGCCAGGGCTCAGGCCCAGCAGTTTATGAAGGCTATACCTGTTACAGGGCTTGTGGTTACAAAGCTTGATGGAACCGCAAAAGGAGGGGCAGTTCTTGCGATGGCCAGCCAGCTCAGCATACCAGTTAAATACATCGGTGTGGGTGAGGGAAGCGAAGACCTTCTTGATTTCAACCTTGAATCCTACGTGCGGGCACTGCTTGGAATGGATGAGGAGGGTGGATGATGCTTAAAATCGATAACCTCTCGAAAACCTACGGAAGTACTGACGCAGTCATTGACCTCTCTCTGGACATTCCTTCCGGGGAGGTATTCGGACTCCTCGGCCCCAACGGTGCCGGGAAAACAACAACGCTGAAAATGATACCCGGGCTTGTCGTGCCGGACAGTGGCCGTATTGAGGTTAATTCAATAGACGCAGCAGAAGATCCTGAGGGAGCAAGGGCTCATATTGCCTACGTACCTGATGAGCCGACGATATATCCCCGGTTGTCCGGCAGGGAATTTCTAAGATTTACAGGCAGAATGAGAGATATTCCTCCGGATGAACTGGAGAGGAGAATAGCTTTCAACGAGGAACTTTTCAACATGGGAGGGTGGATTGACAGCAGAGCCGAGGGGTATTCCCATGGCATGGTCCAGAGAGTTGTTCTCTCTGCGGCTTTCATAGCCCGTCCCGCTCTTTATGTAATAGACGAACCTCATGTGGGGCTTGATCCCGCGACCGCTGAAACATTCAACAGGATGGCCATAGCTGCCGCGGCATCAGGGGCCGCGATCATACTTTCAACTCATACGCTTCCAGTTGCTCGGGCATTCTGCGACAGGCTTGGCATTATTCATGAAGGCAGACTGATAGAGGTTTTAAGAACCGATCAGTTAGGCGGAGAAGACCTGCAGGATATCTTCTTCAGAATAACAGGTACAGGTCCCGCCGATGTTGAGGATTTCTTCTCTGAGGGGACCGGACGTTAGCCCGGCCCCCCGTCTGTATTTGAACTAGAACGAAGTTTTGATATTACCCCAGGTCGAGTTCTGCAGAGCTAAGCCTGCTTCTCCGAACTGGGCATTCGCGAAAAGTTCTCCGTTTGTTACGGGCTCTAGGAATTCGATCCTGGTGATGTCCTCATCGGAGAAAACTCCCCAGAATACACCGGGCAGAGCACCTGATGCGGTGGTAGAACCGAGAGAACCGCCGGCTCCGAATATTTCGATATCAATAGTTCCGGGTGCCATGGGCATTACTATTTCAATAGCGAATGCATTAACCGGAACGGAGAAGGAATACTCAGAATTATGGGCGAATGTATTGCATCCCACAGTAACCGCGGTTACTCCAAGGAAGGGGGGAGTAAGAACCACGTTGTCGCCGCCGTCAAGGTTATCAAAGGAAAAACCATCAACGATACCGCCGGGGGCGAACAGCAGATTATTTGTGGCGCTGTTCAGGGGACCAAAGTCTGACGCGACACTGTTCGGCGCAACAAGAGTGGCCGAATAGTCTTCTGTTGTAAGACCTGGATAAAGGCCTTCAAAAATGGCCTGATCCGTGTAATAGCTTACAGCAGCTGTAGCCGCGGTGGCTGCAAGGAGAAGTACGACTAATAAAGCAGTAAGATTCTTCAAATGAATCCTCCTTTGTTTGCGCTTCTCTATTTTGAGAACAGCGCGGTGGTGAAACGGGACTGATCCCCGGGTACATAAATCCGGAAGAGGATATAGGATATCTCTCTC
The DNA here is from genome assembly GCA_023138735.1 of Candidatus Aegiribacteria sp. GTDB lineage: Bacteria > Fermentibacterota > Fermentibacteria > Fermentibacterales > JCC-6 > Aegiribacteria. The sequence goes on from JAGLOY010000015.1 coordinate 14,479, forward strand.
CAGAATGATTAGCGTAAATATATAGTCTCAGGCGCGGACATGCAAAACACAATTCCTGCCGCACGAAAATCCATCTTCAATTCGTTATATTCAACCGGATTCAGCACGATAACAGTTCATCAGAAGGATACCCGAGGTTAATTATTATTGAACCCATCATCCGCAGGATACTCACCGGCCCCCTCGATGTGAACTGTTATATTGTCGGATGCTCTGATTCACACGAATGCCTGATTGTAGATCCCGGAGGTCACGGGGAAAGAATCGTCCGAACACTTGAGAGCCTTGATCTGCATCCGATTGCACTGATAGATACGCACGGGCATTTCGATCATATCGGTGGAAACGCTTATCTGATAGCTCATATGGATTCTCTCCGGCTGTACCTTCATGCAGATGACCTGCAATACCTGAGGAATGCAAGGGAACATGCTGATTACTGGGGCATGTCTTTTGAAGAGTCGCCCGAGCCCACCGACCTGCTTGGAGGCGGAGAAGAGATCGAGATGGGTTCGTTACGTTTTGAAATAATACACACACCGGGCCATTCTCCTGGTGGGATAAGTATTTACATACCGGGGCATGTATTCACCGGAGACGCACTTTTCGAGGGATCAATAGGAAGAACGGATCTTCCCGGCGGGGATTATAATCTGCTTCTTTCCTCAATCAGGGAGAAACTCCTGATTCTTCCCGGGGATACCATAGTACATCCCGGTCACGGTCCCGAATCCACCATAGATACAGAGAGAAGGAGCAACCCCTTCCTTCAGTGACTGATAACCCCTGTAACCATTCTGAACATGCTATCGGGACCCTCAAAACCGGGTTCTGTGGTATTCAGGATTATAGCAGTCAGGCTGTCATCGTAAACGTAAACATCTCTTATGCGATAATTGGATACATACCTGTACTCCGGGTGATATGAGTGATCTAAAAGGTGCATCACCTCAGTACCGCCTGCATCGGTGATCAGCACTTCCAGAAGAACAGGTGTTTCGAACATTGAGAGCCAATCTGGGGGGGAATCCGGTTTTTCCGAGTGGTTCTGCAGATTCAGACTGAATTCCGGTCCCATCCATATCGATGAACCCACCCATGTCACGAATTGTACGTTTTCCGGATCCGCACCCGTATCGGTAAGCGGATGGGAGACGCAGTGAACCCCCTCATATACAGATGAGATACCAAGGCTGTCCAGACAGGATTCAGCATTACCAAGAACTGTTTCTCTGGCGGGATTCATTGAGTTCTCATAATACATCTCGGTACCGTTTTCGTACATCAATTCTTCGGTCCAGTGTACTTCGAAAACCCTGATTACGTTGTTATCAGCAACAGACATGACAGTAATTTCCGCTCTGGGGAATCCGCTTCCATCCTCGATCCAGTATTGCTCCTTTGCTGCGTACTTTCCATCAATCGAAAAACCGAGGAATTCAACGGAAGCCAGAGAAGCTGCACCCGATGCGCTGACTGCAAGGAAAAGGGACAGAACAGTGAGTCCGGAAGATTTCATATTACTCCCTCTTTATATTTTTGGTAAAATCGGTGAACTTCCCTTTCATGAATGTATGAAATAGTATAGTTGAAAGGTTATGGAAGCTACAATCCTAAAACACTACTAAGGGATGGTGAAGTGTGCTTCAATCGATAAATCCTTTTACCGGTAAAGTCATCCGGTCATGGAATGGGAATTCCCCGGAAGAAGTCGAGAATGTTATTGCGAAGGCTGACAGGGCATTCCGGCTCTGGCGCGATACCGGGATGGACAAACGCGCTGAGAAATTGAGGGATCTGGCTTACCTGCTTGAGTCGGGGAAGCACCAGCTGGCAGTTGAGATGGCTTCGGAGATGGGCAAGCCTGTAGCTCAGGGACAGTCTGAAATAGAGAAATGCGCCTGGGTCTGCAGGTACTACGCTCAATATGGACCCCGCTTGATTGCCAGGAAGACCAGGAAGACAGACGCAGATAAATGCTACGTCTGTTATCAGCCCCTCGGGGTCATATTCGCCGTAATGCCCTGGAACTTCCCATTCTGGCAGTTTTTCAGGTTCGCTGCGCCTGCCGTGATGGCGGGAAACACCTTTATTCTAAAGCACTCCCCGAACGTTACCGGATGTGCTCTTAGTATCCCCGAGCTGTTCAGGGAAGCAGGATTTCTTGATGGTCTGGCAGGACTTGTCCTCTCTCCTGAGGAAGAGGTTCCCGAAGTATCCCGCAGAATAATTGCCGATGAAAGGGTGAAGGCAGTAACTCTTACCGGGAGCGGAGAGGCAGGCAGGGCAGTCGCCTCGGAGGCAGGATCATCCATAAAGAAGTGCGTACTGGAGCTCGGCGGGAGTGATCCGGCGATAATCCTGGAAGATGCGGATCTTAAACATGCAGCCGCTGAAACAGCGTTTTCCAGGCTTATTAATGCCGGGCAGAACTGCATCGCACCCAAGAGATTCATAGTACTTGAAAGTGTTTATAACGAATATCTAGGACTGCTTGCCGCGGCGATGAAATCCATGAGGATGGGTGATCCTATGGATATGAAAGTGAATATGGGACCCATGGCAAGGTTCGATCTTCGAGACAACATCCACAGGCAGGTCCAGGAAAGTGTTGATATGGGAGCTGAACTGATCACGGGAGGCAGTCTACCGGAGCATCCGGGAGCTTTCTACCCGCCTACAGTACTCAAAGGCTGCAGAAGAGGGATGCCCGTTTTTGATGAGGAAACCTTCGGACCTGTCGCGGCTGTATGTTCTGTGAAGAATGAGGGCGAAGCTATAAGAATTGCGAACGATACTCCTTACGGTCTAGGGGCTTCAGTATACACTCGCAACAGCCGCAGGGGAGAGAAGATAGCTCTTGAGCTAAACGCTGGAGCCTGCTTTGTGAACACATTTGTCCGGTCTGATCCAAGGCTGCCCTTCGGTGGAATTAATCTTTCCGGTTTCGGCAGAGAGTTATCACGCAACGGGATGCTTGAGTTCATGAACTGCAAAACTGTTTACATCATGAATGGATGATGAATACGGAAGCAGAACAGGAGATTATCATGAAATGGAGAAACCAGTAATGAATTATCCCAAATGTCCTTCGTGCGGGAATGAACTTCTCGACAGAACTGATCAATGTCCCTTCTGCGGCAGCGACCTGTCCCGCCGATCACTCCGATCTGCTGGTGCGCAGACGAACCACATTCGGAAGATCATCGTATTGGTCTCAGTGATGATGGCTATCTCAGGAATCGCCTTCACCTTTTTCTTTGCGATAAATGCTAAGAGAAACACCACTGGTACAGAGAAGATGCCTGAACAGGTCATACCTCAGGATGCGAATGCAGAGCACTGCTTCGAGAACATGTACAGGATACTGGATACAGAGGATGATTATATGGATCAGAACGGCCGTTACGCCGATAACATAGATGAACTTCATCAATTTGACAGTGCGCTGGATCTAGTGTGTCCGCAAGGCGGCCTGCCCTACAGTATCATAAATACGAAGCAATCAGTTCAGGTGATATGCTCAGTTCATGGAGAGGTGTAGCTACTTCTCCAGGGTGCGCTGATAGACGCGTATCTTCCGATGGAGACGTTTTTCGTAGAGTTTCCACATTGCCTGAATCTTTTTATTGTCTTCCAGTTCATGGTTACTCTCGGCGAATTCCATCTTCCTTTTGAAAGCGCTTTTTCCGATTTCATAAGTCATAAGAGCATCCACACCTTTACCCTGGTATTCAGGAAGGATGCCGGCAAGGTAGAAATCAAGAATTTTACTCTTTTTCATTGCCCTTAGAATGTGGATGAAACCGAACGGGAAAAGCCTCCCCTTTGCCTTCTGGAAAGCTCGGGACAGATTGGGCATCGCAATTATAAATCCCACCAGTTTGTCTCCATCAACAGCCAGTTTGATGAACTCCGGGTCTACCTGTCCAAGATAGGCTCTTATGTAGTACTTAATTTCTTCCTCATCAAGCAGAGTTGTGCCGTACAGGTCTTTGTAGGTTTCGTTCAAAACGTCGAACACCTGGTGTCCCCATTTTTTCGCGAGGGCTTTTGTAGATGTTTCATTGAAGACCTTCACGCTGCTTCTTCTCTTAATCAGGGCTGTCAGACGCTCTACTTTCTCAGGGAGGGCATCGGGTACGGTTATCTTGAATTCAACGTAATCCACTTCTTTCACGTAGCCTCTTGATGTTACTAGATCGTTGTACCATGCGGGATTGTAGCTGCCTGATATTGTCGGCAACTCGTCGAATCCTTCAATGAGAAATCCCGTCATATCGTTATCGGTGAAGCCCATTGGACCTGAAACCTCGGTCATACCCTTTTCGGCGAGCCAGTTCTCCGCTGCATCGAGAAGTGCGTTCGCTGTTTCCCGGTTATCCTCACATTCGAACCATCCGAACCTTCCGCAGTTTCTACCCAGTTTATCCACATATCTTCTATTCACAATAGCTGCAATACGGCCGACGGGTCTGCCGTCACGAAAGGCCAGAAAGAACTCGGTTTCGCAGTAACTGTAGGCCGGATTCTTCTCCGGATTGAACTGATTCTTTTCCTGGGAGATTAGCGGAGGTATCCAGAGTGGGTCATCCCGGTAAAGGCCGTATGGAAGCATGATGAATTGTTTCAGCTCGCTTTTTGTTTGGACGGGTTTAACAACGGCAGACATAAAAGCTCCTTATTGGTTCTGGTATCAGATGAATCTAATCTGATGAAGTCCAGGGTCAAATACCCTGATAACGCTGGAACTATCATCCGTGCACCAACTATCATATTTAACGAAGTACAATAGTAAGGGGATGTTATGAAGAACAAAGGAAAATTTCAAAATGGTCTAATTCCTCCTGCCCTCAGTATCGTGTTCGCTGCAGGCCTGTTACCGCTGGATACAGCTTCAGCCTCAGATCAGTCCAGCAATCAGACCGACTCAGTTGATAGAGGATCAGCCGATTCGATATCACCATCCCTCTTTACCAGAACCTCCCTTCTATGGAGCAATCCTCAGTGGCAGGAATTCAAGCGGCTCTGGAGAAAGCTGGACAGTATTGGCCCGGTTGACGGTGATTACAGCCTGGGCAACGGTAATTATGAAGAGTATGAGAAAATCAGGATGGAGCTGGACAACAGTTACATTGAACTGATGAGAATATCGGAGGAAATCGGTATTGACTCGATCGATGTCAGACTACTCCACAGGCTGGCATCCGACCGGCTGGACATACTCTCCTACGGATCGAGAATGCCCTTTACACGAATGATGCCTTCTCCTGTCTCAAATCAGACTGATCACCTTATTACCCAGATCGAAAACAGGATTGATACTGTAGTTAGCTTGAGAGAGGAGGGTCTGCTCTCATCAGGGGAAATGATAGCTGCTTTCAGCAATCTGAGATCTTCAATTAACAGCTATTTCCTTCTGGAGACTATCAGCAACAGTACCTATTATTCTGGAGTTCTATGGACGGTTACATGGCCTCTGGAAGCGGATCGGATACAGCCGCACCTCGACAGTATAAGGACTTCTCTAATGGACAACCTTACGGATACTGAGGCAGAAGACAGCGAGGAATTGTACAGTGTGATGCTGGATGATCTGGAGAGTATGGAGCAATCCTTAAGCCGTGCGCGAGACAGGATGCCTGCTCTGCACGATCTTCTCATGGATCTTGAGCTTTTTTAACCTCCGATGAAAGGTCCCCTGTTCGTCTTCGAAATTACTCCCAGCTGTAATCTTGCCTGCACTTACTGCTACAACATCTGGAAGGCGGAAGGCGGTACATGCCCCACGGAACTCCCTCTTGATAGAATTGAAAACCTCGCGAATGCGATTCACGTTGCACATCCGGTTTCAGTCACGTTAACAGGCGGAGAGCCTCTTCTGAGGAATGATCTGCGCGAAATCGTAAGTACGTTTCGGAAGCGCGGAATTCTGGTTGGAATAGCTACGAACGGTCTACTTCTTGATCAGGATACTGCGAGGTTGCTTAAAGAGTCAGGTGTTTCCTGGTTCGATATATCCGTAACATCAGTTTCAGGAGAGGGGTACAGGGATCTGACGGGCACCGATGGATTTCAAGCAGTAAAGCAAGCCATGCTTGCCGCTGTATCCTCCGGAGCCAGATTGACCGTTTCACATATCGTAACTTCAAGGAATTACTGTGATGCCGGGCGGATTGTTGATCTGGCCTACGCATTCAGGGCAGATGCTGTGGCTCTCAACCGTTTCGTGCCCGGCGGTACTGGTCTTGAGAACAGGTATCTTCTGCCAACTCTCGAGCAGCTCGATACCGCCCTGAAAAGCGCCAGCGGAAGGTCACTCACGTCCCCCGGAATGACAGTATATGCAGCCATACCTGTAGAAGACTGCCAGCTGCATCACAGTGATTACCCAGGTATTACGTTCGGATCATGCATTTGCGGGACAGGTAAGTGGGCGATAAGTCCCGCAGGAGACCTAAGAGTCTGCGAGCAGAGCCCGCAGATCCTGGGGAATCTCCTGAAAAGCTCTTTTGAGGAACTGATCCAATCTCCATGCGTTGAGGAATTTCGAAACAGTTATCGGAATCCAAACTGTGTAGCATGCAGTTGGGCCGGCGTATGCGGAGGAGGGTGCAGGTTCCTCC
>JAGLOY010000150.1 GCA_023138735.1 Candidatus Aegiribacteria sp.
GCCCGGAGCTCTGCTCCGGGCGGTTGTGGTTCTGGAGCAAATGATTACAGCATTTCTTTGCCGAAATTCTCTGCAATGTAATCCATATCCTTATCACCCCTGCCTGATAAGTTCACGAGTATGGTTTTATCTCTTTCCAGGCTGCCTGCAAGTTTCACAGCGAAGGCTACCGCATGAGCGCTCTCCAGCGCGGGTATTATTCCCTCAAGTCTGGAAAGTGAAAAGAAAGTCTCAATCGCCTCAGTATCGTTGATGGTACAGTATTTTACCCTGCCCGTATCCTTCAGATAACTGTGCTGAGGGCCAACTCCGGGATAATCCAGGCCGGAGGCAATCGAGTGGACGGGTGATGGTTCTCCGTTCTCGTCCTGAAGAAGGTAGCACCTGAATCCATGGATGATCCCCGGAGAACCCATTGTCAGAGTTGCGGCGTGCTGTCCGTCTTTGAAACCGATTCCCGCAGGCTCCACACCGTAGATATCTATCCCCGAGTCTTTCAGGAAAGCTGTGAAGAGACCTATCGCGTTAGAACCTCCCCCGACGCATGCGACAAGATTATCAGGAAGCTTCCCTGTCAGTTTCAAGAACTGCTCCCTTGCCTCAACGCCGACTGTCTTCTGAAAATCCCTTACCATCATTGGAAATGGATCGGGACCGACAACCGAACCTATAGCGTAGAACTGGCTGACAGGATCTTTCATATAAGCTGCGAAGGCAGCGTCTACTGCCTCTTTCAGAGTTCCCAGGCCATCACTTACAGGAATGACTTCGGCACCGAGTATTTTCATCCTTGTTACGTTGGGATGTTCTTTCCTCATATCAACTGTGCCCATGTAAACAGAACATTCAAGCCTTACAATAGCAGCAGCTGTAGCCAGGGCAACACCATGCTGTCCTGCACCGGTTTCAGCGATAAGCCTGGTTTTTCCCATTCTTTTTGCCAGAAGGGCTTCGCCAAGACAGTGGTTTATTTTGTGTGCTCCTGTATGATTCAGATCTTCACGTTTCAGGTAGATGCCGGCTCCACCTGTCTTCTCGGTCAGATTGGAAGCGTAGTATACCGGGGTTGGTCGTCCGACATAATGAGTGTAGAGACTGCTCAGTTCTTTTGTGAACCCGGGGTCATTTCTTAGTTTCAGGTAGGATTCTTTGATTTCCAGGAGTATTTCCTCCAGATTTGGAGGAACGAATACTCCACCGTATTCACCGAAGTAGCCCCCTGCATCAGGGGATTGTTCTGTTATTACTGCTGTCTGCATCACGTATCTCCGATCTTATCCTTCAATATTCTTTCCGTTATGGAGTTGCCTGCTCCAAGCACCTTTGAACCTCTGGTGATCTTGCACAGGCTTATTCCAAGTTCTGTTGCTATTTCCCGCTGCGAAACGCCATTCTGAAGCATTTCCATCAGTTGCCATCGAAGGACAAAATCATCTATTTCCGCCGGAGTGAAAATCTCAGAGAAGAACCTTCTCATGATGTCCGGTTCCGATATCCTGCAGAGTACTTCAACCAGTTTTTTCGCTGATTCCATACAAACCACCTCCAGCGTGTTTCTATACATAGAAACGGAAATATATACTTTCCCCTCTGATTGTAAAGCGGAAAAGCAGAATGTAGATGGTTTGACTTGTGGTTTTTCAGGAGGTATGGTCAATTTAGATGAAAAAGAGGGGAATATTCCAGGCAGCAAAAACAACAACTATACAGCAGGAAGGGGCAACAGATGAATTACAGAAAGACTCACAAACGGCAAGTTAGTTTCACAATATTCCTTCTATTCCTCCTATCAGGATGGCTAACACAAGTTTTGTCTCAAGGGATAATTATTGACCACGAATGTACGGATATTACCCTGATTCCCGAATATGCGATAAATCAGGCAAAATCAAATCTTCATATTGCATATGGACACACATCACATGGAAGTCAACTTACAA
>JAGLOY010000151.1 GCA_023138735.1 Candidatus Aegiribacteria sp.
TCGAACTCGGCAGAAAGCCTGTTGATAAAGATTTGCCTGGAGCAGCAACAAGTCAGGAGTTACGGCAGATTCTTGAGGCAGGAACGATTAGAGCGGCACTGATAATCGGTGAAAACCCTCTGGAGTACAACAGACCGGGTTCCTGGTTCCGCAATGCTGAGTTCATTGCAGCCATGGACTGGACTGATACCGAGACAACCAGGTTCGCCGATGTTACACTTCCGGGCTCAACTTTCCTGGAGACCGCAGGGTCAAGGTGTAACTTCGAAGGGAACCTGACCGAGTACGCCCACGCGGTAAGACCGCCGTCGGGGAAAACCGGAGTGGAGGTTCTTGAAGCTCTGGCAGGGGCATTCGGCCTTGATGCTTCAATTGAAAATATCGATAGTGTTGTAAGGGATACACTCGGAGATCTTGTACGATTCTATTGGAATACCGGGGAGGACAGGAACTGGGATGGAGTGGGAACACTCATTCCCGTTTTCGCAGATGCCAGGGCAGCTTCAATCCAGCCTCCGATGACACATTCTCAGGAATATCGCAAGGAAATCCTTGAATTAGGTACCGAGCGCTTCCGCGTAATTTAATAGGGACGGAGGCTTTTTATTTGCATAGCGTGAATAATCCGCTGTAGCGAGTAAAAAGTCTCCATCAGATCGAATGCAAAATTCAGGATAAAGGGTTATGATTGGGATATTTGCGAGGGCGTCCTCTTCCTTGAGGAACTGCGTTTATCCCGTGGGTGTTCACGATCCGCTTCAGAAACCAGTATCTGCCAACAGGACTGTTCATTTTTGCAGCTTTACGGATTTTGAGTATCTGAATTGTTTCCGGATCAATGGACAGATATTCCTGCCAGTTTTCAATATCAACGTAAATATTCGATTTTCTGTTCACAAGGAGGTCATACTTTCTGTGGCCTGTGTGAAAACCTGCACTTGACCACCTGTAATCCCATGGGTTCAAGGTCATTCCAGCACGTACTGGATTTTGTTCAACGTATCGTATGGCATTGTAGAGATATGAAGGTCCAAGCGGGCTTGAATGGAATCTGCACTGCCATAGATGACCTCTCCAGTCATATTGACTGTTAATGTAATATGCATACTGAGAGTGAGCTTTCCTGAAACAGGAAGCGAAGGATTTCTCGATCTCTGGAATTGCGACTAAATGTACATGATTGTCCATCAGGCACCAGGAGAGGATAGATACTCCATACTCAAGAGCAGCATTTCTCAATTTTAGTGCATAAGTGTATCGGTCGGAATCGGAGAAGAATACAGTCTGGTTTCTGTTCCCACGCTGGACAATGTGATGAGGGATTCCCGGTACTACAACTCTCGGTGATCTTGGCATACTAAACATATGTATACTAATATCGACTTCTCTGTCAACCCCGCTCCGAAATCAGATCAGGTCAAATTATTTGCTGAAGTTGAATAAAATCCCTCCGTCCCTATTATTTGGTAATTTTATTTGCATATTTGCATTAAAACGTCTCCGTCCCTATTATTCAGTACTCAAGATTGTTTTTGGTGGTTACAAGGGGGGATGAATTGCTTAGGGTAGAAAATCTTTTTAAAGTGTACAAGAACAGAAAAAAGAATGTCACAGAGACCGTTGAAGCAGTCAAGGATGTCTCTTTTGAATGCAGTCCTGGTGAGATTTTCGGACTTCTCGGCCCCAACGGAGCCGGAAAGACCACAACTCTGAGATGCATATCCACTCTGATCAAACCCACAAGCGGAAACGTATACATTGACCGTTACAATGTGTTGAATGATGAGAAAGCCATCAGATCCAGAATAGGTTTCCTTACTTCGGACATGAAACTGGACGGTTTCTTTACTCCGGATTACATGATGGATTACTTCGGCGCACTTAACAAGATGAGCAAAGATGATATACAGTTACGGAAAGATTACCTCTTCAACGAGTTGCAGATGTCGGATTTTATTCACAAGAAGATAGATAAGCTTTCTACGGGCATGAAGCAGAAGACGGCGATTGCTATTAGCCTTATCCATGATCCTGAGGTTATAATATTCGATGAGCCAACCAACGGCCTTGATGTGATCACATCAAAATCGGTGACCGATTTCCTTAAGAAATATGCACAGGCGGGGAAAACGATTGTAATATCCACCCATATTATGCATGTGGCGGAAAAGATATGTGACAGATTCGGAATACTGGTTGAAGGTGAACTGAAAGAGATAGGTTCTCTTAACGACATTCTTGAGAACAATTCCTCGGACAGCCTTGAGGATGTATTCTTCGGTTACATTCTCCCGGGTTCGGAGGGGGAGGTGAGCCATGCTCAGTGACAGCATCATCATTCTGAAAAAGGAACTGAGGCGAATTTTCACAGACAGACGTATGCTGGCTATGCTGGTGCTCCTTCCTCTTCTCATGCTACCCGTGATGTACTCGGTAATGGCAAAAATGGGTGCTTCAAGGGATTCAGAGATCACTTCATTCAGATCGACTATCTGCCTTTACGAAGGAATTGGTAACGAAACTGTTATGGGTCCTTTCATAGAGTCAATATCAACGATAAACACTGAACTTGAGATAGTGCAGTTAAGCGAAGTTGAAGCAGCAAAACTGGCCATAACCGAGAAGGAAAAGGAACTCCTAATTGTAATGCCGGATAATTTTCATGAAAGCCTGGTCGAGTGCAGCACTTTCGATATAGGTGTTTATTTTAATTCCACTGCAGATTACTCACAGCACGCTTACAGCAGGATCAGTCAAGTTATGGCTTCGCTCAACGGAGATATAGTCAGAGAGAGAATCCTTGAGCGGGACCTCTCGGAGGATATACTCACCGTATTCACTTTAAACGAAGTTCCAATGCAGTACGATCTTGCTAAGGAAGGCAGTGTGATAGGGAAGATAATCAGTATTCTCCTTCCCTTCTTCATAATTATCTACCTCTTTGTAAATTCTATGAAAGTAGGGCTTGATACGGTTGCCGGCGAGAAGGAGAGGGGAACTCTGGCTGTGACCCTGGTTAATCAGGTCAGCAGGCTTTCGATAGTTATCGGCAAGATGATGTCTGTGATGATAGCCGCAATTGTCGGAGCGGCAAGCTCAGTAATAGGTCTCATCATCGGGTCAAAATATTTTATGGGGATGTTCGGTGCATCGGGCGCAGCCATATCGAGCTACAGTATGAGTACACTTCATATACTCCAGTTTGCTATCGTTATCATCCCTCTGGCTGTTCTTGTGGCCAGCATGGTTCTCATCGTATCAACTTTTGCCAGAAATACAAAAGAGGGTCAGGGAATGATCATGCCGGTTTACTTCGTTGTCATGATAATGGGAATGGCAACCATGCAGACCGGAGATGTGCCTCCAAAGTGGATGCTATCGACTCCCATCATCAATTCTCTGCTTGTTCTCAAGGAAATATTCATACAGGGTGCAAGCTGGAGCAGCATCACAACGGCGTGTCTGTCCAGTATCGTATTTTCAGTGATTCTGATATATCTGACACTGAGGATGTTCAACAGCGAAAAGATACTCTTCAGGATCTGAGATTTCCTCATTCCGCTATAAGCCGGTGCTGACGGCCCTACCCTGATTCCACATCTAATGGGCTGAATTACAGGAACCTGCGAATATCCTTTTTGAAGGGAAATACTGATGATCCACCTTGAAAGCCTGTATACACTCAAGGACCTGTTCTCATGCGGACTGCGATATTTCCAAAACGCATCTTGAAGACATTCTTGATCTGGAGTCCCTTCAGTCTTTCCGAAATGCCATTGAAAAAGTCCATGATGAATCAGTTTCCGTTCTTGTTAGTCCCTTATAGAGGGAAAGTATAACAGGGATTAGATCGGGATAATAGGAAATCCTGACTTCCGGTCCAGAACACTCCGATTATATCTTACTTGACCCAGAACGTAAACATCCGTATACATAACTCCAGAATGTGGTGAGCCAATCATGAATGTATGCTTCGCCAATAGGTGAATAACACGGATCATGAATGGTATGGCACCTGACCAGAGACTGGGCTGTTAGGCGCTTCACCTTTTCACCGGGAGGTGATAGGTGGGCGCTTTCTGTGGATTTCTCCAGGACCGCAAGACTTCTGGCCGCGCTGGTTTCTGCGTATACCCGGACGAATACACACCCAGGCATCCGAAGAGCACTTCTCTATTCAAATTGCTGGATTCCCATTATGAAGAATTCAGGGACGTGTATGACGAACGTTTCGTAAAACGTTACGGTTTCTGGCGTCCCGTCACCGATGAGGTTGTAGGGAAGTACCTGCAATGCGGTGATCCTCATTTCGGTTTCGCGAGAATCCGGTGCGAGGAGTGCGGTGCAGAATACCTCCGATCCTTCTCCTGCAAGTGCCGCGGTTTCTGTCCATCTTGCTCGAAGAGGAAGTCAATAGACCTTGCAATCTTCCTTGATGAAGAGCTCTTCAGGCCTGTTCCCCACCGCCATTGGGTATGGAGTGTTCCAAAAATGCTCAGGCTGCACTTCCTGCATCACAGGAAGCTTCTACCAAAGCTGTGCAGATGCGCCTGGGAATCACTGACGCTTTTCCTGCATGAATCTCTCGATTGTGAAGATGTTTTCCCCGGTGGAATCCTCGTTCCCCAAACCTTCGGAGGAATGGCAAACTGGAATCCCCATGTCCATGCTATGATTACTGACACCTGCTGGGACAGGAAAGGCAATTGCTTCGCCGTGCCTGAAATGGACACCTCAGATATAAAGGGGATTGAAAAACTCTTTGCCGGTCTTGTTTTCAAGATGCTTCTCGAAGAGGAGATGATCTCAGAGGAGCTGGTGGAGAATATGCGTTCCTGGAAGCACAGCGGCTACAGCGTTCACTGCGGCAAGCCCATAAAAGCCGATGATGCAAACGGTCGTAAAACCCTGAGCGAATCCATCTCAAGGGCACCATTCTCCCTTGAGAGGATGAGCTTCAACGAGGGATCAAAGACAGTGGTCTACAGAGCCGAGCACTTTCACCCAACCCTTGCCAGGAACTTCGATGTTGCAGGTCCCCTTGAGTGGATAGCCCGCATAACA
>JAGLOY010000152.1 GCA_023138735.1 Candidatus Aegiribacteria sp.
GTTTTCTTGCTCTGAAGAAATAATCATTGTAGGCATCGGTCAGTTTCTCAAGGTAGGAGCGGCTTACATCGGTTTCGAAGGACCTTCCGCGGCTGGATATTCTTCTCAGGAGTGAATCGCATGAGCCCTGAAGGTATATCACCAGATCAGGCTGAGGAATATCACATATCAGCACTGCGGACAGTTTCTCGTAAAGAGCAAATTCGTCATCCTGGAGATTGATAGAGGCGAATATCCTGTCCTTTGCGAACATGTAATCCGCAACGAATTTCTTTCTGAACAGATCGAGCTGGGCCAGCTTCTTCTGCTGCCTGTAACGGCTGAGCATGAAGAACAGCTGAGTTTGAAATGCCCAGACTTTCCTGTTCCTGTAAAACCGTGGAAGGAATGGATTCTCTTCCACCTCTTCGAGGATTGTCCCCGCCTTCCAGCTGGATGCCAGCAGATTGCAGACAGTTGTTTTTCCGACTCCAATAGGGCCTTCCACAACCACATATCTGAGTTCAGTCTTCAGCTGGTACCTCCCAGAAGCAACCTTTTTGAGGTATCTCATAGATACTCTGAACACTGCTTTTATCAGAGCATTTATCCAGAAGCTCCTCAGGAGTAGATTTCAATCCGGGGATAATAGTGTGCCATACATCACAAAGCGGTTTAAGCACGAAAAGTCTCTTCTGTATTCCAGGATGCGGCAGTGTAAGGTTTTTATCATCCCGGATCAGATCTCCGAAGAAGAGAAGATCTATGTCCAGGGTTCGAGCGGAGTTTTTCTTCATCACCCTGGAACCCATCAGAATCTCTGTTTCCCTGCAGTTCTTCTGAAGCTCCTCTACAGGTCCATAGAAATTCCCAGCAAAGACGCAGTTCAGAAAATCACCGCCTTCAACTCCTTCAATGGGACGTGTCTCGTAAACTCCTGACAGCCTGAAAAGCCCCATACCGGACCGCGAAAGCAAGAAACGAATACCTTCGATAATACACTTTATTCTGTTCTCAAGGTTACTTCCCATTCCAAGAGCAAATTCAGCCATTCTCGACTCCCTCAACTGTGAATGAAGCAGATTCCATTTTAAGGGAAACCGGTGGAAAGGGTTTGGTAACCGTCACCAACCAGCGACCTGCAGGATACTCTCTCCGCAGAATAATTAGAATGTCGGATGCAAGGTTCTCAATGTAGTCGTAGTCCCTTCCCTCAAATCCGGCAAGAGTTTTACATACATCTGAGTAATCAACCGTGGGACCGCTGGTAATCTCACCGCTCCAGGATACGGTAACAGGAACATCCCTTGAAGATATCTTTTCATGCTCTGCAACCCCCAGCTTCAGCCTGAGTATAGTATTCTTCAGTACAAGTCTGCCCTTCATTCGACTCCCTTTTTCAGCCATGCCTTTATTCTATATTTGAAAAGCTCTTTCTGCTCGAGTCTTCCTATTGCCTGGTAAATGGATTCCTCGGGTATAGTAAGAGCAAACCGGATATATCCTTCTCCGTATGTACCGAAACCGCTTCCCGGAGTAACCACGATCCCTGTATGAGTAATCAGTTTACGGGCAAATTGCATGGATTGTGTACCCTTTGGAAGTTTAACCCAGACGTAGAAGGTCCCGGGTGATTCGCAGACATCCCAGTCAAGCTTCCTGAGGCCTTCCACCAGTACTGCTCTCCGCTTTGCATAGATATCAAAGAAGCAGGATATATTCGAGTAGAGAGCTTTCGTGGCAGCTTTCTGAACTGCAGTGAATACGCCGGAATCGATATTCTCTTTGGCACTCATAAAGGTCTCTACAAGATTACTGCCACCTGCCACGAATCCGACTCTCCATCCTGTCATATTGAATGTTTTGGAAAGGCTGTGGAACTCCAGGCAGACATCTTCAGCACCCGGTATCTGAAGGAACGATGCCGGAGGTTTCCCATCGAATCTTATATGACTGTATGAGTTGTCACTGACTATCAGGACATCTTCCCGTCTTGCCCATTCCACTATTTCCTTCATCTTGTCAAGAGTGAGGACAGCTCCTGTGGGGTTATTGGGGTAGTTGAGGAAAACAAGCCTTGTGCTGTCAATTATTTCCTTTGCGAAGGATTGAAGATTCGGTTCGAATCCATTTTCCCGGAGCAGAGGCAGGTCAACGGGAATGGCATCCGCAAGTATGGCCGATGCCCTGTACACCGGATAGCCTGGATTGGGAACGAGCACAATATCCCCTGGATTGCAGAAGAAGAGGGGAACATGGGCTATGCCCTCCTTCGTTCCGATTACGGCGCCAACATCCAGTCCGTCTCCGATCGACACACCGAACTGCTCCCTCATCCAGTTCTTCACCGCATCGAGGAAGAACTCGCTTCCGGCACCCTTCGGATATCTATGATAGGAAGGTACGGCAACAGCTTCCCGAGCTTCATCAACTATGTCAGAAGGTGTGGGAAGATCAGGATCCCCAATCCCGAAATCGATAAGCTCCATACCCTTCTTCACAGCGACTTGCTTCTGCCTGTCTATCTGTGCGAACAGGTACGGCGGAAGCATACTCACCCGCTCGGACGCGGAAATAACTACCCGTTTTCCTTTTCTCTTTTCTTTCAAATCAACCTCTTCCAGAGTAACCAATATCCCTAATGTGTACTAATCTCTTCAGCTTAATATATGAACTTGCAGCCCTCATCGTAAGACCTTGATCAGAGTTCTCTTATAATGGGTTCAACGTTCTCCGCGTTTACTATACAATACATCTGCTTCCTCTTGACACTATCTCACTTCAATGCTAAACTGAACGCACAGCCATGAATACAGCATCATGCGATAATTAGAGGCAAATGCCGGAGACAATCTAAAATATTTATACCGTGAGATAGCGTTATATACGAGGATTAAATAGGGACGGAGGTTTTTTATTTGTAAATCACGAATAACATGTACTTACGATCCACGATTAATACAGATTATTTTATGATTTCAAATAAATACCCTCCGTCCCTTTTTATCAGTCACCGATATCAATCTCTTTGTTGATTCTTTTTATTCATTCCAGGCATCCTCCGGGCATGAAACGCTAACCGGGGACCTATATCATTCGGGGAGTTATTGAAGAGAGGTCAGCTACGGTGAGGTTTGTGA
>JAGLOY010000153.1 GCA_023138735.1 Candidatus Aegiribacteria sp.
ACGGAGGTGGTACATGTATATGCGTCCGCGCACCTGATCTGCAGCCATGAACTCCGTGAGAGTTCCAGAATACAAACACGCAGCAAGTTGCTGTCTCTTCAACTGAACTGACTCCCTGTTAATTCACAGCAGCCATGCTGTGAAACAGTGGAGGAGGTACTATTATGTTGCACCCATCCGCAGCCTTTTCATAAATGTAAACTGATTTATCAATTCAGAAAAATGAGATCAGAATTTGTATTTCAGGAGGTAATAATGAAAAGGTTAGCTATAATTATTGTATTGCTTATACTATCAACTGTCGTATTTGCTGCAGAAAGGGTCGTTCTCCTTGAGGATTTCACAAATTGCGGATGTGGTCCCTGCTGGAGCTTCGCACCAACTCTGAATGCTTTCATAAGCAACCACCCCAGTGATCTGGCCGTTGTGCGGCCGCACGTTTCATGGCCCTCGTCCTCAGACCCGATTTATCTGGCGAATCCGGCTGAGCAGAACTACCGCAAGAGTATTTACGGAGTGAACTCGGTCCCATGGATTCAGTTTGGGGGAACCATTAAGGCATCTAACAGTTCAAGCGGGTTGATCAGTGCTTTCAACTCCAGAATGGCTGTCCCATGCCATCTGGATATCCAGGTGGAGAATTTCGTAAGCTATGGGAGTGGCACGATCCAGATAACACTGATCGCTGAGGAGGACCTGGGCGATACGAACATGAAGGTTCATGCGATCATAGTAGAAAGCGGAATACCCGGTGTTGGATACTTTGCAAATTCAACTTTCGAGCAGGCATTCAGAGAGGAACTGTTCGGCAGCACCGGAGAAAATGTAAGTTTCGGACCATCGTATCCTGACACTGTTGTTATTAATGTGGATTATGACACAGGCGGCTGGGTATTCGAAAATCTTCACCTGGCAGTGTTCGTGCAGAATCATGCTTCTTCCGGTACAGAAGTACATAATGCCTGGTACGATTATCTTGGAGCTGTAACAGGTTTTGAAGGAGATGAAACGGAAGAACTGAATACCGATGAACTGGTAATACAGGTCACTCCCAATCCCTCAAGTGGAAGTATTTCTGTAACCACCGGAGAACTTCACGAGGGAATGGGTGTCCTTACAATCTACGATAGCAGCGGAAGATGCATAGCAAACGGGACCGTTAGTGAGAATGCAGCTTCTTATTTTGAGATCGAAGAAACAGGAGTGTACTTCGCAAGGGTAACCTCAGGCGGAAAGGTAGCCACCTCAAGGATTGTGGTTGTCAGATAGCCCGGTCACCGATGACTGGCATTCCGGAATCGGAGGAAATAAGGAATCATGTATAAACAATACATACTGTTCTTCCTGCTGGCTTTGAACGCCGGTGGAGGCAGTATAGAGATCGGTACTGATGAGTTCTTCTCGAACAATCCCTTCTGCGCCAGCTGCGCAGCGGATATGAGATACCAGACCCTGTACCTCGAAAATGAAATAGGAAATTCTATCGAAATACAGTCAATATCGCTTATGAGGACACCGGCGGGAGGTACCAGCGTTACACTGGATACACTTGCCATATACATCGGGTACTCGAAGTATGGTGAGCTCGGGACCGGTTTCGATGATAATTACCTGCCGGGAACGCGACAGCTGGTATTCTGGGAAGAGGACTGCACAATAACCGCTCCTGAGCCAAATCAGTGGTTCCAGATCGATCTTG
>JAGLOY010000154.1 GCA_023138735.1 Candidatus Aegiribacteria sp.
ATTCTCTCTAACCTGGGTGCGAAGCCCTTCAGGATACAGCATGGCGACAGGATAGCCCAGGCAGTTCTTGCCCCGGTAGTTATCCCGAGATTCAGAGTAGTTGACAGTGTCCCCGAAACCGGGAGAGGTGAAGGGGGGTTCGGTCATTCCGGAGTATAAGAATACCCATAAAATATTGCTGTATCTCCTTGCTGTAATCGCAGTTGGTATGTCATGCAGCTACGGATTCCGCGGAAGTCTTCCGGAACACATCCAGTCGGTCAAAATTCTTAACTTCCGCAGCAGGGTTACTCAATACGGCCTTGAACAGGATTTAACCTCACGGGTTATTGAGATGATGGTAAGGGACGGAAGACTCGCAGTAGCTGTTGAAAATCAGGATTCAGAGATTGAAGGTGCTGTTACTTCTTACACAAAAACCCCTTATTCATATACATCGGCGGAAGTGGTCGAGGAATACAAACTGGAGATCAGGGTTGAGATCTCATTTTCGGATCTTCTTATGGAAAGGGATATCATCGGTACAGAAAGCGTGACCAGCTGGCTGGTTTACGACCCTGATGCCGAATCCGAAATTGAAGCCCGGGACAGGCTTCTCGAAGAATCCGCAGAAGATATTGTCAGAAGATGCCTTTCAGGATGGTAGGTGGATATGTCAGATCTGTTTTCAGGTAGAAGTGGTCTTTTTGCTTTCCTTCTCGTTGTCCTGGTGATGATTCTCAGCGTAGTGATACGATTTGTCAGCGTGGTTACCCTTGCACCCGCGAAGGTAAGCAGCGAACTGGAGGAGGTTTTCACCAGGGTGGAGGGTATTGGAACCATAAACGATATAAAGGTTGAATTCCTCAAGGAATGGGGTGAATACCGCAGATCCGATGAGTGTTCCGCAGCTGTTTCTGCATCTACGGAGTACCCGGGCAATGGTTTTGAAGGCAATGTATACGTAGTATCCTATCCCGATTCAATCGAATTCCCCGGATTCCCTACTTTTCGTCGCGAATTTCGTGTCGAGAGATCCATGAGTCGTAGAAATTAATGCCGATAATTGATTACTGGCAGGAAAAACACCCTAGAAAATCCGGTAAAGGCAAACTTATCCTGTACATACTTCTGTTTATTATGGTATTGTTTCTGATGTTCAAAGCTGATTCATTCGTACGGGGTTTCAGTAACATATTCTTTTCTTCTGACAGTACAGAGGAGACCAGCCACTGATGAAATATCCTGTGTTCGACGCCCATGTAGACACTCTTATGAGGCTGGGGTCTCCCGAGGAATATCTCGGGGGCAATTCCAGAACACAGCTGGATATGCCCAGAGCTCTGGAAAGTTCCGTATCTCATCTTGTTACAGCAATATGTGCGGAGGCGGAGAAGGAGCCTGATGCTGCATTCATCCATGGTATATCCATGTACGAAGAAATAGTCCTTAGTTCGGCAATTAAGCTTTACCTGATGATTGAGGGATGTCAGCCGCTTGTTGATCATCCCCGGATGAATGAGCTCATCAATATGACATCGATTGTTTCACTCACATGGAACGGGCAGAACAGTCTTGGCGGTGGAATAGGAACAGACACAGGCCTTAGTGAAAAGGGAAAGCGGTTTGCAGCTGAACTTGATGAAGCCGGGATAATTCTTGATGTTTCACACCTGTGTGACCGCTCCAGAAAAGATCTGCTCTCGCTCGGGCTGCGAACGGTAGCTACCCATTGCAACTGCAGGGCAGTTCATAATACACCAAGGAATCTCCCCGATGCGGATATACTTGAGATTGCCGCTTCAGGTGGAGTAGTGGGAATTACTTTCGTGCCGTATTTTCTGGGCTCCAATGCTTCGCTGGATACTATTGCAGACCACCTTGAACACCTGGTTGAATTGGTTGGAATAAATTATGCTGGTTTCGGCAGCGATTTCGATGGTGTCCAGAATCTGCCAATCGGGATAAAGGACTGCACCAGCTGGTCCGATATTCTGGAACTGCTTGATAAACGAGGCTGGAGCAGCGATGATATAGCTTCAGTTGCGGGAAATAACTGGAGAAGAGTGTTTCTCAATAATTGAAATGGGGATCGGATAAATGCGTTTCATTCT
>JAGLOY010000155.1 GCA_023138735.1 Candidatus Aegiribacteria sp.
CAGGAACTGGTTGGAGGTGAACCGTTCATCAGCATTATCCGGATAAAAATTAATCCGGGTGTACCTGAATCAGGGCACACACAGCTCGAGATTACTTCAAGAGCAGGAATGATGATGGAGGGCTCACATGCAGTCTACCCGGATTCCTCAACACCGAACTATGTTGTATTCTCAGGGCTCGTGGAGTATTCGGCACAGATACCTGTCTTCACTGTTAACCGGATCTTCTCAGTTATCTCTGACTGCATGGATCGATTCCCGGGGATGGGGATTACCGATATTGCCCTTGATGTTGTTGATACCACTGATCTCAGCTGGATTGGCATAAGATGCAGTATAGAAAGCATGGACAGTGTTTTGAACGGAACAATGAGCCATGAAATCTTCTGGCAGAAAGCTGAACTCAGAGAGTTTGAAGTAGGAACCGCAGCCTTTCCCACTGAAATGAGAAGACCGCTTGTTCCGCAGTGGAGTATTGCAGGAGATATTATCCCCATTGATACAGAAGATGCTGTCGCTGAACATTCAACTCAACCCTGGAAATCATTGATTTTTCCAGGATGGGGCCAGATATCAGCGGGCAGGGGCATTGGATGGCTGAATATCATAGTCGAGGCGGGTGGAATTGCTCTTATAGCAACCGGCTCCGATGAAACAGGTTACGCAGTTCTGGGTGTTAATCATTTTATCAGTTTTATTGATCTGTTCTAAGGGAAGGAGATAGTGAATTGAGAAGACTTAGAAGTATCCTCAAAATTTGCCTTTCTGCCAGTATACTCGTATGGACTCTGGGATTTCTTTTTGGAAAAAGTGTGTCTCTAACCTGGAGCCTTGCTGGTCTTGCCGTATATCTGGCACCTTTGTCCGGTGTGGTTCTCTTGATAATGCTGCTGACAGGGGTTGGAGCATCTCAGGAAGAAATAAGACGGAAAGCCGGGGAAACACTGAAGTGTATCGAATGCGGGAGACCATCAATACCGGGATCCCGATACTGCAGATACCATCATGATATCATCAATGAGGATCCGGGAGCCATGTGAAACCTGGCCGGAAAAAATTCAATTCCGCTTTCCTTCTGATCCTGCTCATGGGAAGTCTTGTCGCTGCCCTTCTTGTACGGGTATTCCTTGAGGACAACCCTGAGCTCCTTGAAATGAAAAATAGAACTCCGGTCCTCGGCACCTTCGCCACGTACATTGTAATAGCGGATAGTGAAACTGCCGGCTTGATTCTGTCTTCAATGGATTCTCTTGCAAGGTATCTGGACAACGAGCTTGGAGTTTACGGTACAGGAGAGCTATCTGACCTTAATATGAGGGGATATGCTCTAATACCTGCCCTGTCTTCGGACCTTCTTTATCTACTGGAAAACTCCCTGTTCATCTCTTCGGTTACCGATTCTCTTTTCGATCCCGCCATGGGTGTTCTGGTGAATACCTGGGGATTTCCATCCGACCCTCACCTTCCCGACAGCGTGGATATTGACAGGGCACTGACCCGCTCAGGTCTGAATAATGTCAGGATATCCGGTGACACTCTACTATTGAGCAGCGGCACACTGCTTGATTTCGGGGCCATAGCGAAAGGGTACACCGCTGACAGGATTTACAGTCTCTCCCGGGAGATGGGCGCAAGTGCTGCTCTGGTCGAGATAGGAGGCGAGATACGCTGTGGAGGCGACCCTGAAACTGCAAGGCTCTGGAGGCTTGCAGTGAGGAATCCCAGAGGTGACAATATCATGGAGATGATGGAGATAGAAAACGGGGCTGTTGCGACTTCAGGGGATTACGAGAACTACTTCTTTGCAGGCGGGATACGCTTCTGCCATATTCTTGACCCCAGGACTGGATATCCAGAATCGGGAGTAGCGTCCGTTACAATGGTATGCAGGAACGCTGCATTCGCTGATGCCCTTGCCACAGCTGTTTCCGTAGGCGGCATTGACACCGCTGAGAATTTACCTGATTCTCTATTCAGTCTTATCATTGTAGTGACAGAAGATGAGAACGGAGAGGTAACCGAATGGAGAAGAGGCAGCATATAAGGGAACCTGACTGGTTCAGGGAAGATGAAAAAGGATGGAAATGCCTTCTCTGTCCCCGGGGCTGTTATTTCGCAACCAACTCATCGTCCCTCGGACAATGCAGGATCAGGGGCCTCAAAGAGGGTAAACCATATCTTCCCGGTTACGGAGAATGTGTATCCCTGGTAGTTGACCCCATAGAGAAGAAACCCCTGTATCACTTTCTCCCTGGTTCGGGAGTTCTTTCCACAGGCCCGGCAGGATGCAATCTCACATGCGATTTTTGTCAGAACTGGTCAATATCCCAGAACAGCGGTGTTCCTACAAGGTATGTCTCAGCAGCCGACCTGGCTCAGATGTCGATGACAGGGAACAGCATAGGTATCGCTTTCACATATACCGAGCCAACCATCTGGTACGAATACATAACCGATTCAGCTCCCCTTGTACGCGAAAAGGGGGGAGCCATTGTAATGGTCTCTAACGGTGAGATCAACCTTGATCCTCTTCTGCAGATCATCGAGGTCACAGACGCCTGGAATGTAGACCTCAAAGCATGGTCAGATGACTTCTACAGAAGGCACTGCGCTGGAAACAGGGATACTGTACTTCAGACCATCAAAACACTTGCCGGATCACAGTGCCACCTCGAGATCACATTCCTGATCATCCCGGAAGAGAACGATGATCCAGCAGAGTGGAGGGAGATGGCGCAATGGATTTCGGGTGAGTGCGGGGCCGATACAGTTCTTCACATATCCAGGTATTTTCCCAGATACAAACTCAGGCGGCAGCCTACTCCAATAGAGACATTGCTGCAGGCAAGAGAGGTATTCTCAAAAGAACTCCATTACGTATACATAGGTAACGTCTTAAATGAAAAATCCGATACACTCTGCCCCTCCTGCGGCACACTCTGCATAGAAAGATCGGACTGGAAAGTCAACACAAACGGCATGATAGAGGGAAAATGCGCTTCCTGCGGTCATTCCCTGAATGTTGTCCATGAAATCGGATAAGAAGTATCCCTTTTTCCGTCTGAACGATCTTGCAATTCCGCTGGTTCTCACTCTTCTTCTGCTGAGCTTTCAGAGTGGAGGGGAAGGTGCATCCGAATTCCGCCTGGAGGCCCATACAGGGGAGTGTATACTCCAGTTCGAACTGGGACTGGATTCAACATTCACTGTCACTGGAAACCTCGGTGAAATGGAAATAACCATCGAGAACGAAATGGCAAGAATAGCACACTCCCCATGTCCTGGTCAGGATTGCGTCAGGCAAAGCTGGCTCAGGAAGCCAGGTGATCTTGCCGTATGCGTTCCCTCGGGTGTTTTTATCGTCATAACAGGTGAAGATGACAGTCTATCGCCCGACGCTGTATCCTACTGACCAGTTACTTATCTACTGGCCCTGTATTCCTGCAGACCGGCCTTCAGTATCTCGAGAGCTGATCTCATCCTGTTCTCTTCAAGGACGTAAGCAATCCTGATCTCATCAAGACCAAGTCCCGGAGTGGCATAGAATCCCTCAGCAGGGGCTACCATTGTAGTCCATCCGTCAACCGAGAAATCCGTAAGCATCCAGGCTGCGAAGTGATCGGTGTTTTCAACAGGTATCTTTATTGTTGCGTAGAAGGCCCCCTCAGGCTTAAGGAAGAAGATTCCATCTATCCCGTGCAGCTCCTCCATCAATATGTCCCGTCTGTTCTGATACTTCGATACAATCGAGCTGAAATACTCATCCGTCATGGATCTGTACATCTCGGTAGCACCGTACTGCGAAAGCGTGGGAGGACAGAGTCTCGCCTGGCCGAATTTCACGAACGCTGTCATGAGTGACTTGTTGCGGGTTACAATGTTGCCAAGCCTTGCACCGCATGAGCTGAATCTCTTGGAAATCGAATCCATCACAACAGCTCGCTCAGCAATCTCCGGGTATTCCAGAATGGATGAGTGTTCTCTTCCATCGAAAGCAAAATCTCTATAAACTTCATCCGCAAGAAGATAGATGTTAAAGCGGGATACTATATCGGCAAGTTCCGCAATTTCAGCATCTGTGAGTATCGTGCCTGTAGGATTATTTGGATTGCATATCAGTATTGCTTTAGTTCTGTCAGTAATTCTAGAAGTTATCTCCTCGGAAGGGGGAAGGTGAAAACCGTTCTCAGCGGACGATGTAATCGGTACGAGTTTCACGTCCGAAAGAGTAGCGAATCCGTTGTAATTAGCATAGAAAGGCTCAAAACATATTATTTCATCACCCGGATCACAGGTTGCCATCATTGAGAAAATGACTGCCTCTGAGCCTCCTGTGGTTATCATCACATGATCCGGTTCAATGGATATCCCTGATCTGGAATAGTAAACGCAAATGGATTCCCTGAGCGCAGGGATGCCGATGCTTGGGCCGTAAGCAAGTACGGTGTTCATATTGCATTTAACCGCATCCCAGAATTCAATTGGAGTGGGAATATCAGGCTGGCCTATGTTCAGATGGTGTATACTTATACCCCTCTTGACTGCATCAAGCGCCATTGGAGCAAGTTTGCGGATAGGTGATTCCTGAATCAGATCGCCTCTTCTGCTTATATTGGGAGTTGTCATCTCTTATTACCCTCCAGGAATGCAAGAATGTTTAAGCTGTTTCAATGATGCCCAGAATCAATATATTATAGTGAGAATTACAATGATACTATATTACATAACCACTGAAAAAAAACCTGATATGGAGATTCGATGATTCTTAGACTTGTGGAACTCGGTATAGAGGGTTCTCCAATAGAAAATATGCACAAATTCTCCGAGGCTGCTGTAATACCCCCAATCCCGGATACAGCGGTTTTTCCGGAACTCTACTCAACCGGGTTCGTCCTTGATGACATTCTTTCCCTTGCCCTCTCTGAGGAAGATCTGAGCGATCTTCCCGCCGCTTCATCTGCAAGAGAGAACAATCTCTGGATAATAGGAGGATCCGTTCCTGTAAAAACAGATTGCGGAGTGGTTAACAGGATGGTTGTGTACTCACCGGAAGGAGAGCTTGCGTACCAGACAGACAAAGTTCACCTGTTCAAGCAGATGGGAGAAGATAGAGCGTTTATCCCCGGTAAATGCGGTGGAACATTCCCCTTCATGGGAGCAAAAGGGGCCGGGATAGTATGCTACGATCTGAGATTTCCAGAGCTCAGCAGAAGGCTTGTACTGGCAGGAACCGAGATCCTTTTCGTACCGGCTCAATGGCCCAGAGGAAGGTTGGAACTGTTCAGATCGCTTCTCAGAGCAAGGGCTGCGGAAGCCCAGATATTCACAGTGGGATGCAATCTGGGAGGTGAACACCTGGGTGTAATATTCGGGGGCTCCGGAGGAGTAGCCCACCCGGGCGGTAAAATGATCAGGGGACGTGATGTAACGGAAGGCATCACCGATTTCGAGATCGACATGAATGATGTTGAAGAGATAAAAAAACACATCAATTGTCTTGAGGATCGCAGACCACAGGAGTATGGTTCGTTAAGCGGGAACGGAGGATACCGGTGACAGATAACTATGGCAGCCGCCTTTTCAATATGGCTATTGTACTTCTGGGCATTGTCGCAGCAGGCACAATACTGAAAAGTGCTTCTGGAGTCTTTGTACCTCTTACAGTCGCTTTCTTCATCATGCTGCTTCTTCAGCCTGTAGCGAAGAGAACAGCAGGCATTGTCGACAATATGCTCTTCCGGATAAAAGGAAAATTCGGCAGGGAGCATAAAAGCGAGGAGTCCAAGTTAGCGACCATATTCTCAGTTATTCTCGTACTGCTTCTTTTTGTGAGCCTTTCACTTGGGATATACATACTGATAAAGGGGCAGATCGCCCTAATTCTCAGCAAGAGCACAGATATCATGAACAACATCGTGGAACCAATTAAGGGCTGGATGGTTTCCAGCGGCATATTCGGAGATTCAGCAGGAGTGACCAACTATATAAACGGTCTGGCGGAATCGGCGATGAGCATAGTCCCCAATGCTGCTAAACCGATTATATCAGGTGTGTTCACATTCGTGATGATACTCTTTCTTACAACCTTTCTCATGATCGGAAGAAGGAGACTTGAAGAGAATCTGGAAAAGAACCTCACATCATCTAATTACAAAAGGATAATGCATATATCAGATAAAATAGAATCGAATACTCGTAAATTTATACTGACCAAACTGATAACAAGTTCCATTACAGGTGTATGTATAGGGCTGGGTCTTTTGATATTTCTCGAACCGCAGGATGCACTGATATGGGGGTCAATATATTTCGTTATGAACTTTATCCCCATTTACGGCTCACTGATCGCTGGTCTGGGTGTAATTCTTTACACAATGGCCGTGTTCGAACACGGAAGCTTTCTTGATGCATGGCCTGTGATAATCGTCGTACTGGTCGTCAACAATACGGTTTCGAATGCAATTGAACCCAGACTCATGCAGTTCTCCCTTCCCATAGGCCCCGTCACAGTTCTTCTGGCGGTTATTGCATGGGCATGGCTCTGGGGAGCATGGGGTATGATACTTGCAGTACCAATAACGATAATGATGAAGGTCATGCTTGAAGAAATTAATGGCAAAGGGTGGATGACCGCCATAATGGAAACCTGATTAGGTAGGGAAACATGAAAAAAGAAATAGTATTCATTCTGTTAATACTGATATCCACTGTATCTGCCGGTGAGATGCTCATCAATTGGGCAATTCCCACATCAGATCCTGAAGTCAGGGAAAGCGCATTGGGCGATTACTTCTGTCTGCCCGGTGCTGTAAACACCGGAGTTCCCGGTGATCCGGCTCTTCCTGTATTCCCGGTATCAGTACTCCTTCCATTCGGTGCAGAAGTGGATTCCGTAATCATTGTATCATCTAACGAGACAGTACTGCCCGGTTCATACGATCTCAAACCCGTTCAGCACGGAGTCCCGATTTCCAGACCGGAACTTTATTCACCAACACCCAGGAATGCAGTATCCTACAGTGAACCTGCAGCTAATCCACTGGTTATTCCGGTATCCCAGGGTCAGCTTATGGGTTACAATATCCTTAACATGAGAATATCTCCTCTGATATGGAATCCCTCTACCGGTAAAGCCGTTCTTACAGGTTCGATTTCTATGATGATCCATTACCATCAAGAAGGTTATGGGAGCGTTCCCCGCGGTAGGGGAGCTGAAGGGCTCAGAGTCCTGGAGGATGTTATCAGCAGCCAGGTTCTGAATCCTGAAGAGCTTAGTATGGCCAGTATGCCGGCTGTGGATGCAGATGATCTTCCATGGGGAGAATACCTCATTATCACCAGAGATTCTCTTGTCTCAATCTTTGAACCACTTGCGCAGTTCAAGACCATGAAAGGTATACCTGCGGCAATTGTTACAATGGAATACATAGAATCGAATTATTCCGGTGTGGATGCCGCTCAGAAGCTCAGGTTCTTCCTTCGGGATATATACAGCCAGACACCCCCTACTTACATTCTCCTGGGCGGGGATACGCCACTGGTTCCGCACAGGAACTGCTATGCAACCGCTGAAGGTTATATTGGAGATCCCGCTGCTGACATATACTTCCAGGACATGAACGACCCGGTGGTAGGTTCCGACCAGTGGGATGCCAACAACAATGGAGTATGGGGAGAACTCATCGGAGATGTAATGGATTACAATCCGGATTACTTCATTGGAAGGGCTTCCGTAGAGAACGCTTCGCAGGCTGATATCTTTGTTAACAAGGTTCTCGCCTTCGAGATACCTTCCCTGTCCGATGGGAGGGACACTGATCCATGGTTCACGTCCATGGGGTTCACTACTGGTATCCTGTGGAGCAGCCCCTACTGCCCGGGTAGCGCGGGTAAGGAGAAGGTTGATACTCTCTACACACCAACAGAGTGGCAGCCTGTCGTAAAACATTACCAGAGCAACGGCACACAGAGCTATAGCGCCACTATGGAGATGCTCAACATGGGCATGCAGCTTGTAAATCATTCCGGCCACGGGAGTGAGGGAAGCGTATCGATAGGCACCGGAAGCCTTGGAAGCGGCGATTTCATGGGTCTTACCAACATTTCGGCTCATGGAAGAGTATCCATCTGGAATACGATAGCCTGCCTTTCCGGTTCATTCGATACTGGCACCTGCCTTGCAGAGGCCTGGATCAGATCACCAGGGGGTGGAGGTTTCTGCATGATGAATACAAGATATGGCTGGGGAGAACCCTCTGAGCCGGGCGATCAATGGAGTGAACTGGTAGACCAGGAGTTCTTTGCAAAATTATTCACCCAGGATCTCTACAACCTTGGTGTGGCTCATTCAATGGCATGGAACGAGTTCATACCCCTTATACCTACAGATACGCATTACGACTGGATTGCAAAATCGATTACTCTGTTCGGTGACCCTGAACTCCCTTTATGGTCAGAAGCCCCGGATGGACCGCTGCAGATGACGGGTCCTGATACACTTTCAACAGGACTGAACAGTGTAACTGTCTCTGTGCAGGACAATTCAGGTCCTGTAGAGAATGCAAGAGTATGTTTCATGCAGGGCGAATGGGATGATACCGCAATGTATGAAGTTGATTATACAGACGCCTCAGGTCAGGTTCAGATGGATATCACTGCTACAGATCAGTTCGATACAGTCGCATTGACTGTATGGAGCCGGAATCACATACTCCAGTCCGTGGAAATACCCGTATCGGGTACAGGAATTTCATCTCCTCCCGATCATGCAAGGATACCCTTCATTTCCGAACCATACCCTAATCCCGCAATTAATACTGTCACATTCAACTGGGGCAATCCCGATGGATCTGCAGAATTGAGAATCTTTGATTTTGCAGGAAGAACAGTGAAGATACTTGAAACGGGTCAAGAAGAAACAGGAACTCTTATATGGAACTGTACGGATGAAGAGGGAAGACGTGTACCTGCAGGACTATATTTCGCGAGGTTCAGCGCAACAGGTACAGATCCGATGACCAGACAGATGATTGTTATCAATAGTGAATAAGAAATCACTGATAAGCAGGATTGCACCTATAGCCTTTCTTACTATCATCTTCTGTGGATGTGGCGGAAATGGTACTGAGAGTCTCAGTGAAATTTCAAGAAGAAGACAATGCAGAGCCAGTCTGAACACTCTATGCACCGATCAGGCAACATATTGTGATGCTAATGGTGATTGGGCACCTAATTTGGACCTGCTGAATCATTTCGCGAGACGAACGAGACCACTTACGTGTCCGGAAAGTGGTGAGGAATTCATTCTTGAATCATCAGATTACGGTTATGTACTAAGCTGTCCGGCTGGACATGGATCGATAGATACAGGAAGTAGAAGCTGGACTGGAGGATACTGAAATGAAAATTCTTTACAGGACCAAAGATAGAACGGTTATTAGATTTGATATAGGAGAGAAATTCCCGGACACACTTTCTGACTGGTGCGAAAATGAGAAAATTGAAGCAGCAGCAATTGTTGCTGGAATCGGAATGCTTGAGAACATAGAAATAGGAAGGTATGACGGTAAGGAATACCTTACTGAGAAGGTTCAGCCATCATCGGAAATACTTTCACTCCAGGGGAATGTATCCATGAAAGAGGGTAAGCCCTTCGTTCACCTTCATGTTAGTCTTGCAGATGAGGATATGTCAGCCAGGGGCGGTCATCTTTTCAATGGTACAGTTTCGATGACTATAGAGCTCGTAATGCTTGAGTTCTCCTCGAAATTCATAAGGATACCGTCAGGGGGAACATTCTGGAGACTGGATGTGCCGGAGGATTGAGCACATCCCTATTGACTTCTACCGTCATTTTCGTAGTGTACCCCTACTTCAGAGGGGCTGTAGCTCAGTTGGTATGAGCACCTGACTGGCAGTCAGGGGGTCACGGGTTCGACTCCCGTCAGCTCCACCATAAAGGCGGGGAGTTATGCTCTCCGCTTTTTATCCAGTCCGGTGGAGAATCTTCAGAAGTAGTTTGAGCGGCACTTTTCAGATAGATTAGAAGAGTGTGGATATATACTAGTAATAACATAAAATAATATGCACATAAGTACATCATTGCACTATTTCATCGCGCCCCTTGCCGAACTAGTTGATATTGTCTATCTTAACCGTTCTGCGGAATGGCCGTAAGAATAATGCAAATAACACAACCGGAATCATGTTTACCGGTGAACACTAGACACTAACGGAGGAAATAATGACAAAGGCAGATATCGTATCCAAGATTGCATCACGTGATGATATGGATTTGAATAAAAAGGATATCGCTTCGGTAGTCGATGGATTTCTTGATGAAATTAGAGAAGCCCTTTACAAGAACGAGCATGTAGAGATCAGACGTTTCGGTACATTCAAGGTTGTAGACCGCAAGAAGCGTATTGCACGGAATCCTCATACAGGTGCCGCTGTTGAAGTTCCAAGACGGAAAGTCCCGGTGTTCAAGCCTTCCAGACTCGTTAAGAATAAGGTTGCCAAATAGATGCCGAACGGGAAAAAGAAAAAGCGCAAAAAAATCGCCAAACATAAACTGAAGAAAAGGCGCCGCGCAAACAGGCATAAGAAGAAGAATAAGTAATTGAAAATAGCTGTTCTTTCAGATACTCATATACCCGCAAGGCTGGGGGCAATCCCCGGCCGGGTATATGAGATTTGTGCAGAATCGGACCTTATCCTGCACTCCGGTGATATGGTTGATCGTAGCGTAATAATCGACCTTCAAAGATTTGCTCCCCTAAAAGCGGTTCATGGCAACATGGATCCATTTGATATCACCAGTAAATATCCTGAAAGCCTGGAACTGGAACTCGAAGGGCACAGGGTATGCATGACGCATGGCACAGGCGCAAGATTCGGAATAGAGAACAGGATTCTAAAGAGGTTCAAGTCCCGGAATCCGGATGTAATCGTATTTGGCCATTCACATGTGTTCAATAATGACATCAAGAATGGTGTACTGAGGTTGAATCCTGGGGCAGTCTCCGGATCAATAGGAAGCAGAACTATGGCTCTTCTTACTCTGGAGAAGGACAGAGAACCTGAAGTCGAAAAGATACTTTTCTAATGCCCTGTACGGCAAGGAGATTGAAATGAAGCGTTACTTATGGACAGGTACTCTCATACTAGTCACTGTTATAGCCGCATCCTGTGGCGATAACGAGCCTGCTCCGGTAGAAGATACCGATGAACAGACAGATGTCGAAGTAGTGACGGAAACCACGACAATTCCCGTTACCGCACTCCCCGAACCCTGGCCTGTGGATTTCCCAATCCCCGATTGCTTCGAAGTTATCTTCAACGGAGTTAACGAGGATGGTTATCCGGTTCTCACCGCAATTGTACCTGAGGGAACTGACAGACCGGGAATCTGGGATCTGGGTTATTATTTCAGAGACAATATGGATGCCTGGGGTGTTGCAGAAGAGGACAACATGAGTTGCATACTTACAGCTTTCAGCTTCGACATCCCCTTGACTCAGGGAGACAAGTACATTCTAGTTCACGGCTCGTTTGACACTGACAACATTATGACTATAGAACTCTTCTGGTACAATGGAGTGCCCACCAACTAATTACAGTCCATTCAGGTGCCCCCGTAGCTCAGCTGGATAGAGCGTCGGCCTCCGGAGCCGGAAGCATGGGTTCGAATCCCGTCGGGGGTACCAGATTTCAGGTCTTAGAACTTATTCCCATCCATTGCGACAGTTCGAAATACCTCCACTACGGGGTACCAAGGCATATCCTGCGATATTCAGGAGAATACACCACTTATTTGAAGCCAGACTTCTCTCTTCCCGAGGATGCTATATCATCAGATTGCATGAGTGTGATTGCTCGTGACCGAGAGGTGTATACTCCTCTGATTGCTGTTCGAGAACCATGCTGTAAGTGTCTACTGGAAAGAATTCTATGGGCAGAGAGCAGACGATCCTCAGACATCGGTGTTGCCAGATCGAGAAAAAATGTAATATTACTATTAATCTAATATTCTTTTTCCGCGAAATGGAGAATGAAATGAAAATTGCTTTCATATGTCTGCTCTTGCTTTCAATATGCGCTTTCAGCGCGGATCGCTCTGTTCTAATGGAGTTCTTCACCTGGAACGGTTGAGGAACCTGCCCGGGCAGTGCGGTCACTGTCGAGCAATTCCTTGATAATCATCCCGGTACCGTGTCTCTTGTAGCTATCCATAATTCAAGCTCCACTGATCCTGTGTACCAGGCCAACCCTACCCACAATACAGCCCGCAAGAATTACTACGGTATTTCTGCTTATCCCACCCTTATGGTGGGTGGCCTTTATGACGCCTGGCCGATCTCAACCATGCCGGGCTATTACGACACAAGAATGGCGGTACCCTGCTACCTGGACATTTCCATAACACCATCTAGCGGCTCCAGTGCCATCAGTGGAACCCTCACCTTCACACTGGCCACAGACCAGGGGCTGGACACAGATGCCACCATTCATGCCATCATCAATGAATGCGGCATTCCTGGAACAGGAACTTACCTCGGGAGTGATTTCAACTACGCGCTGCGCTGGAACATGGCCGGAGCAGACGGAACACCTGTCTCATTCGGGTCCACCTCTGAAACGATCAACATGGACATGGACTACACCATCGATCCCTCATGGGTCTGGAACGAGCTCTATCTAACCACATTTATCCAGAATAATACCACAGATGAGATATTCAATTCACATATGGTGAAATTGACCGATCTGGTAACCACTGGTATCGAGGGAAGCACAGCTGCAGAGGGATTAGTACCGGATTTCACTGTGGTCTCTCCTGCACAGGGTGCTATCAGCTTCTCAACAACTTCCGTTGTGGGAACAGGCACGATGAGCCTCTATTCCCTGAACGGAAGGCTTGTGGATACAATGCAGGTACAGTCAGGCACCGGCGTGTTTACTCCAGAAGTATCCGGGGTTTATATCCTCAGACTTGATACTCCCGGAGGATTCTCAACCAACAGGTCTGTGGTTCTTATCAGGTGAAGTCACATGAAAGAAGCAGAAAGGGCGGCTTATGACCGCCCTTTTCTGTTTATTCTATTCGTTTAGTTAATAGGATCAGTTCTCTGATTATAGGCATCCTATTCCCTCAGGGATCAGGCTCACAGCGGTTTGGAAGTTTCTGCCATTGGGGTTGCAAGCTAATACACCTTACCATCCTGCGGATTTGAGAGCACCCCAGTTGGTTCTGTCAAGGGACACCCTGATTCAGATCCCTATTTGAGGAACTGATTTAGAATGATTATGTTTCATAGTAAAGTAGTAGGAAATTATTTCTTTGGAAGGAGAAGGCAATGCTCAAGGGTATAATACTTGTATCCGGAATATCTGTTGCTCTGCTCGTTGGAACATCGGAATCAAATGCGTATGACTGTGGATGGATGGGAACAGACTCGCATGATTCAGAACACACCGGCTGGTGCTGGAGTACTGATAACGATCATATTGAAGGCTGTTACAATAACATGGGTTGCGGAATGATGCATCTTGGACACATTGATCTAAGTGATGAAGATCAGGCTCGAATCGAAGAGATACTCACTGAGGCCAGAGCGGAAATTGAAGAGATTCTCTCCGAATATGAATCTGGATGTCAGAGTACCTTCTCAAGTGGATGTCAATGCTGCCACTGATATCTTTAGTGAAAGAGGGTCTTTATTCTGCCAAATGTGTTGCACTGCAGCTCCAGGGATCCGTGAATCTGAAGATGTGGTATTTCCGAATCCGGGCCGCCGGTTGGTGATCCGGGTATATACGAGTAGAGATTTCTATTGGTACCGGTATCCCAGCCCCAGACGTAGATAGTTGAGCAGTAGAGCGATTCCATGTCAATTATCAGATTTGTCTGCCCGTCGTATTCGAAGGGAGTATCCAATACCAGCGTAAACCATTCATCCGCATTTCCGCCGGTAACAACACTGTCCTGATCAAACACGAGAGTCTTTGAACCGGGGATGTAATTATTGTCGAAGATATAGTTAAGGACATCCTGCTCCGACTGGCCCATCCAGATACTCACGTGCTCCTGAGCGTACTGGTCAGAAAAGTAATTCTTCATTGAGATTGCCAATATGGTCATATCTCCTGACATCTCTTCATCGAGCACTACCACCTGGTAGCGAAAATATGAATCCCATCAACAGGAGAATGGCGTTACATCTACTTCGTCGTACCCGACATCAACAGTTGCTGCTGCGCTTATGCAAGTTGCGATAATAGCGATCATTAGTACTCTCATCGCTTCTCCTCCATATTGACGTCTTCAGGAACATAATATGCACATATCGATCATTTATATAATACAGTCGAATCTCACCGCTGGCAATAAGCCAGAGAATACCATTCACCCAGTTTTCTCGATTCATTAATTCGTTGTCATTGACTTATATGTAGCACCAATATATCTTGATCGTAACCAACGATACACTTCGTGAATCAGGTAAGAGGCAACCTAACACAATACGATAGCACTGCATCTGATGTTTAGTAATTGGGTTTTCTCCCTATGGACTTTCGGATTGTTTTTAACCTATGAATTGGAGTACGAAATGGAAGAGAAACTGATACCTGTTCTTCAGATGGATGATATAAAGGCTCTCGAGGCAGCCAGAAAGCACCTTGAGGAGAACGGATTCAAGGCTGATATAGGTTCCTTCTCGGATCTTCCTGAGGGTGATCTGCAGGATTGGATGATACCCGAGAACGGTGGCTGGATGTTCTATCTGGAGGAAGCCAAATATGAAGCTGCAATGAATATGCTGGGGGACTTCTTCGGGTACACTGCCGACGGAGAATGATCATCACAGGATCGGAATCATTATTGAGAAAATGCTTGAAAACAACTCTGCTTAGAATTGATATATTTGACAATAGACAAAAACTGGAACATTCTTTTGAAAATTTAACTGTGACAGGAATATTATGAAAATACTTCTCTTTTGTGTTGTTTTTGCATTTGCATCTGGTGCCAGTGCAGACGAAATCATCGTTTCAATACCGATTGATGACTCAGCCATAAACATCACCGAGGCTGGTATCTATACAATGGTAACCGGAACTGGAATGGGGCTCATAAATGTTGTTGGTGCGCCAAGCCTTCCCGCTTATTCAGCGAAGATAGCATTGCCCACAGGCTGCAGAGCTACAGGGATTGAAATCATCGAAACTGAATACACAGCAATACGTGGGCGGTATTTCGTTATGCCTGCACAGACTCCAGTTCCATTTTCAGTCGAGTCGAATGCGCCTTCAGATGAACCGGATCCTGTAATATACAATTCCGGCTCTTTCTATCCTGAGAACTGCGCTGAATTTACCGGTTCAAGCGTGATACTGGGCATTCCTCTCGCATACGTGAGGGTATTTCCAGTAAGATGGAATCCATCAAGCAGGACGGTTGATGTACTTTCAAACCTTACATTGAGAGTTGCTTACGAGAGCAGTCCTGAGGCATCTACAATTACCAGAAGAAGCATTCAAAGCGAGCTTCGTTCGCAGGAGATCCTCCGGAATACTGTTGTTAATCCGGATGGAGTATCGAGTTCGGGTGCCATGATAGTTGATTCAAAGGACCTTACCTTCGGTGAGTACGTGATCATTGTATCAGAGGATTACGAAAGCTACGCGCAGGAACTTGCGGACTGGAAAACCTCAAAGGGAGTGCCTGCCGGGGTTTACACGACTACCTGGATTGATAGTAATTACAACTGTTACGACCTTCAGCAGGAAATCCGCGCATTCCTGACGGACTGTCGCGATGAAGGTGTTGAGTATGTTCTCATATATGGAGATGACAACAGAGTAGCAGGAAGAGATGCCAGGATAAGCACGGGTGGTGATGAGGAATTCCCGCCTGTTGATCTCTACTGGTCGGATATTAACGATATGATCCCGGGCGCCGATCTGTGGGACAGCAACAACAACCATATCTGGGGTCAGTTCGGATATGACGATGTTGATTACCATCCAGACCTCTGGGTCGGAAGAGCTAGCGTTAATACAACAGATGAGTGCACGATATTCAATGAAAAGGTTTACACTTACGAAAGAGTCTCATCTACAGATTACTTTGAGAGCTCGGAGATCGAAGAGAGGATAGGGTACACGACTGAAATGTTGTGGCCAGGGTGTTACGGTTCCGCCGGTGCAGAGCTCATATCCGTGTTCGTTCCATCCGAATGGGAAGAGGAGAAGTGCTACGATTCCGATGGGAATAACAGTGTTGCGATAACGGACAGCATGCTCAATGCCGGACCTCATCATGTTTACCACTCCAGTCACGGTGCTCAGACTCTCTTCTCCCTTCCTGGAGGAGCTTATACAGCAAATCATTTCAAGAATCTCAAGAATATCTCCAATGGTGGTCTTCCTGCAATATGGAATTCTATCTCATGTCTTATCGGAGCACTTGATTACGGTACCGACTGTATGGGGGATGCATGGAACAATTCACCAGAGGGTGGAGGTTTCGGCGCTTTTAACGCGAGGTATGGATACGGAAATCCAGGCAATCCCGGTTATGGAATAAGTGAGATTCAAAGCAGATATTTCTATGATGTGATGTGGAACGATGACCTGTACATCCTTGGTGTTGCACATGCGATGGGTGACGATGCCGTGTCCCCGCCATCAAACGAAACTGAGGACTGGTGTGTTAAAGAATACAACCTCTTTGGAGATCCGGAGCTGCCCATGTGGTTCTGCATTGCATCTGATCTTGATGCTGCGCATACACCCACTATTTCCGGAGCGACAAATGTGACTGTTTCTGTCACTTCGGGAGGATCCGCTGTAGACGGAGCCAGGATCTGCCTTCAGAAGGGGGACTGGCAGACTGGTGAAATTTATG
>JAGLOY010000156.1 GCA_023138735.1 Candidatus Aegiribacteria sp.
ATCAGGAATAAGATAATCATGATGCAGAACGTTATAGAGGAACTGCACATCGCCATAGTAACGGATATGGTTGTTTGCCATGTTATATCCCCCGGAGATAATCCAGGCATACATATTTTCGGCATTTTCGGGAGATGACTGAACATTCGGTGTGAACCAGGCAAGGAATTCTTCATACTGATCCTTACTGTCTGCCGCAGTGGGAAGACAGGTGTATTCCGTTACCATTCTAGGCAGGGCATTCGGCGGAGTCATAAGTTTAATGATTACCATTTCACCCTCTGTTGAAACAAAAACCCAGCGGCAGGGATGTTCCCAGTTCGCGTAAGCAGCGTCATCAATAAGTACAAGGTAACCGGTAACAGGTACAATTATATCCTCGTGCCAGGTTCCAATTGTTTCACCTGCGGTCAGTATTCTTTCAAACGAGAGAACAGATTTACCTTCTATCTCTCCCTCAAGAATATCATTAAATACCAGATTTGCCGCCTGGTGAGGCCCGGTGATGGCTGAAGCAAACGAGAAAGCAGTCAATAATACCAAACTGATTATAGCGATTTTCATCAATAAATCTCCAATCAATAGTTTTATTCAATATAATTATGGTAGACCCTATGAATGGAATAATTGTAAGTCAATATTAAGCTGCATTAAGGATTACGAGATCAGGAAATTATGATAGATACGATCTCATTCTCCGTATTTCTTTATAGAAGAAGAGGCCGGTTACAGTTGCCGCAAGGAAATCAGCTGCGGGGAACGCGAACCATACGCCATTCAATGAAGGTCGTATAAGGTGAGGAAGGAGAAGAGTAAGAGGTACAAGGAAAAGAATCTGTCTTGAAACAGATAGGAAAAGTGCAGTACCCGCCTTACCAAGCGCCTGGAATACACCTGCACCGATAACCTGAAATCCGATCACCGGTAACAATATAACGAGAATACGGAAGATTCCGGCGCCGGAAGAAATAAGCTCGGGATCATTGCTGAACAATCCCAGCATGAACTTCGGAGCCAGCTCGAAGAGAAGCCAGTAGGATGTACATAGAAGAGTTGCCGATACAATCGCGTACTTCACGGATTTCATCACTCTCCCATACAATTTCGCTCCGTAATTATAGCCGACAACCGGCTGAAGGCCCTGCACAAGTCCGAACAGCGGCATCAATGAGAAAATCATCATCCTGTTGGTTACGCCCAGAACAGCAAGGTGAACTTCATGTCCGTAGTGCATGATCGTATTATTAACGGCTATAGCAAGGACACTTCCGGCGGCCACTCTGGCAAATGACGGCGATCCGATTCTGAGGATATTCAATACCTGCCGTAATCCGGGCAGGAGGTGGCTGCTGTTGAATTTCAGATGGCTTTTTCCTGTAAGGAAGTATCTTATAATCCAGGTGAATGCGCAGATCTTCCCGATTACCGTAGCGATAGCAGCGCCTTTTATCCCCATTCCGAAACCGAAGATGAATATGGGATCAAGAGCAATATTCACACCAGCGCCAATGAACATGCTGATCATCGCTACTCTGGTATTTCCTTCCGATCTTGCGATATTGTTGGAGCATACTGTAATAGCTGTGAAGATTCCTCCCATTAGGATAATTGAGAGGTAATCCCTTCCGTATGGGAGGACCTGATCGCTGGCCCCGAACAGCCTGAGTACAGGGTCAAGAAAAAGCAGTCCGGTAATGGATATGCCCAGTCCGAGCATAGCCACAAGTACGAATGAACCGCCGGCGATTCTGCCTGCTTCTTCGCTCTTTCCCGCACCAAGTTTTCTTGAAATTATTGAGGCTGACCCTATACCAACAGTCTGAGCAACCGCAAGCAGGAACATCTGGATGGGAAAACAGACCGCAAGAGCTGCAAGAGCGAGAGTGCCCACTCCCTTGCCGACAAAGATCGTGTCGACAAGATTGTACATTGAGTTTACGAGCATTCCGGCAATAGCGGGGCCGGAGAGCCTGAACAGAAGCCTGCCGATTGACTGGGTACCCAGTAATCCGGTTCTTTCAGCTGCGGTCAGCGCGGTCCTGCTCATGAATGCAGATTCACTGATGTATAATGGATTTCAGCGAGTCATAGTTTTCGATTTCGAAAAAACGAATCACTAACTCACATTCTGCCGACAGGTGCTATGTAGATTACAAATTCATCCGAGCCATCAAGATGCAGCAGAGTATCCATGATATCCTGATCGTAAGCTCCAATTGCGCATGAGCCAAGTCCTGAAGCTGTACACGCAAGATAGAGATTCTGACAGACATGTCCCGCGTCAATTGCAATGATCTTATGGGAAACCGGGCCATATCTCCACTCGGTTCTATATGGAATGACCGTCCAGATGAAAGTAACGGAACATTCACCGGTGAATCGCTGATCAAGGCATCCCTCAATAACACTGGAAGGAGGAATCCTGTCTCCCAGATGAGCAAGTGTGTGATCCAGGGGGAGATATCTGTACAGGCCGGGATCGACAC
The DNA here is from genome assembly GCA_023138735.1 of Candidatus Aegiribacteria sp. Classification (GTDB taxonomy): domain Bacteria; phylum Fermentibacterota; class Fermentibacteria; order Fermentibacterales; family JCC-6; genus Aegiribacteria. The sequence goes on from JAGLOY010000156.1 coordinate 2,487, forward strand.
TTTGGACGTTCCTTACCAGCAGGTAGGTCTCGAAACTGTGTCTGGCACCTGCCGACGGCACGGTCCGCAAGGAGACAGAGGGGTGGGGGGTGTGCCTTATACCTTGGGTACTGAACAGAAGGAAAGAAAGTTCGGACAGAGAAAGCGGGGCGGGCAGATAGTGCCTTCTGCTCTCCCTGCCGATAACGACCGTAAGCAGATCCGTGTCGCTGATACTGCTCTTGAATTCAGGGGGCGCAAGGAGGGGGATACGAGGTGCCTCTGGATTGTAGGGCTTCTGGATGAGAGGGGCGGGAATGCCCCTGTGCTGGTCTGTCAGGGAGAAATCATATTCCTTGCGCAGGGTATCCTTGAGGAATCCCCTGTGGCGCGTGATTAGGTCATTATTCATACCAGATCTCCCACGCGGCCCTTAAAGTTATTGATTTTGCCCCTTTTGGCAGGAACCGCTATTCTGGATTCCGGGTCTGGGCCTCCGCCGTCGCTGAAGCTATGGCGGGACAAGCGGAATGACAATTGTTTTCACCTGATCACTGTTCACCGTTCATTGTTTCTTCCTCTTCTTCCAGATCCGGTCCTTCCTCAAGGACTCTTTTAGCCTCCTGCAGATCTGAGGCCTTGACCTGCAGCATTATCTCTCCCAGGACACCTGGATAAAGAGCGTTGGCGTGAGGCGCGTGTATAAAGGCCTCGATCCTGGCCAGTTCCAGGATGCTCTTTGCGAGCTCTGCCTCCACCATGTTGGGGTGGGTTGAAACGGTTACGAGTTCTTCGTTCATTTGTGGTCTCCAGGGAAAAAATTAATCCAAGATCCAAGAATTTGATTTTCTCCTGCGTTCTGCGTTCTGTGTTCTGCGTTCTAGTTTCCTACTGGCTACTGACTCCTGGGTACTGGGTACTTTTCTTTAGAACACCAGCGCTTTCAGGTACTCCCTGTTGAGCCTGGCGATAAACTTGACGTCGA
>JAGLOY010000157.1 GCA_023138735.1 Candidatus Aegiribacteria sp.
GGCCTTGATAATCATATCATCAACGGATACTGTAATGGAGCATCTTTCACTGGATAGTCTGCAGGCTTCTCTGCATATAGAAACAATATCATCTCTGATCAGGTCAGAGGATATCGGTTCAGGGGATCTGGCGAAATTTCCCAGGGAACTTATCCTCTCCTGTGCTGAATCAACTTCCCTTTTTACTTCCGATAGAATATTCAATGTTCTTTCGTCTGTATGTCCACGGGCAAGGAGATCTACAAATCCGGACAGGGCACATAACGTGTTTCCCATTTCATGCGATATTCCAGCTGATGCTGCCCCGATGTCGGCCATGGCTGTCTCGTCGGCTATTCTCTTCTCCAGTTCACTTATTCTGGTTACGTCGGTAACCAGCAGAGCGATCTCATCAGCTCTGGATCGTGATATTTCGACACTGTACATTCTATCAGTTTGGGCAGCCTTATCCCTTATCTGAAACTCGGAAGATGTGTTCCGCGTCTTGCTCATTGTAAGAAGCAGGGGTTTAAGCTGTTGCCCGGCAGCGGTTCTCTCCCATGGGAATTCCTTCCTGATATCATTATCGCTGAGGCTGAACAGCTCTTTTGACTGCCTGTTGAAGAGTGAGAGGTTACCATTTCCATCGATGGCTAATACGGCGGATCCCAGCACAGACAATATTGCGCCGGATCTTTCTTCCACCCTTTCAGCTCTCTGTTCAGCTTTTTCCCTGAGTTCATTCAGCTGCTGATCTCTTTCGTGGAGAAGTTCGACGAGACGGTGAAAAGAAGCCCCTGCAGCTTCCGGATCGGTTCCACTTCCGCTGCTGAAACGGTCCGCCTCAACAAGAATCTCCCTCAGGGGGTGAATGACTGTCCGGGCAAGGTATCGGGGCGCAAAGAAAGCCAGAACTGCAAGGGCTGCTGTAAGTGCTGCAAGGCCGATTATCAGCGTTTTGTATATCGTAGAAATCGACGAATTCCCAGGCCTGATACCGATTAGCAGATCAGTTTGGGGCTGCTGAACGAAGTACCAGCCACGGGTCTCCTCAGGTACTGGAAGCTCTTCTGCTGAGAGTCCGGCCCCGATTATCATATTACCCGAAGAATCAAGTATCACTGCAGCTTCGAGGTTTCCGCTCTGAATAAGGGGTCCTGTAATGCTCTCAAACTCACCTGAAGTATTGGAAACACCAATAGAATTGCTTATTGCATATGCAGTTGCTGTAGCCATATGACCAGATTCAGCTGCGAGGTCCTTATCAACAAGAAATACGATTATTAAGGAAACAGCGACAGCTGCAGCGGCGGCTCCGATGACAAGCCCTGTCAGAAGTTCAACACCTATAATGAATTTCTTTGACAATGGATCTCCTTTAGGGTAATTAGTTACCTGATAAGTATCCTGTCAAGATAGATTCCATAGTATCTTCCATGCCTGCCTTCCGCACCAAGAGGCGTTATGCGGATGACTCCACCACAATTATCCAATGGAATAGTGAATTCAGATCTGATAATCTGCAGGTTCTCGGGCATTGAAGGAAGAACTGTTTCCTTCATAATGCTGACCCAGCGAGGCGCTTCCATTACTTCAGATGCCGCAAATACTGAATCAGACCACTCTCCAAAGGACACTTCGATACCGGATTCCGCTCCGGAGCTACGGGAACGGTAAAACACTGTCAGTTTCAGTGAATCTCCTGCATTTTCAGTTACAGGCAGTATTACTGCATCCTCAGGACGGGAAAGTCTCAACATCTTCTCTCTCGAAAAGAACCAGAACTTCCTCAGTTCAAGATCTATTTCGCAGGGGTATATAGTGCAGAAGTTTCTGTATTCCGATGGAATGTCCTCGGCTTCCCATGATTTCTTTTCCATCCCTCCAAACAGGCAGAGCAGCAGAAAGGCTGAGGCAATCGTCCATTCGGTATATCTGCTCTTGCGTTTAAAGAGAATGACTATAATTCCAGCGAGTATCAACCATCCAAGGAATATCGGGATATCAAGCCTTATTGTACTGGGCAGAAATTCAGTTATCCCGCTGAGTTGCCCTGATATTCTGCTGATCAGAGAATCGGTGCCGTCAGCGAAGTTAAACCTTAGAACAGGATGAGTGAACAGGACAGCGGAAATACCTAGAGATACCCAGATCAGTATTTTTGCTCCTTTTCTCTTTATAACTGTAGAGAGAGACGCGAGCAGTACAGGAACGAGCGGCAGAAGCATCCTGCCGGTCGGTGTGGGCATACCGCTCGATTCAGAAGGATTCCAGAAGACAAGGATGATAAAATAGAATAGTGCCGGCAGGCCAAGCCAGATGAACAGTTTCCTGTTTTCACTTTTCAGAAGGTGCAATCCACCGAGCCCCGCAAGTACCCATGGTGCCTTCCAGAGCAGACCGCTTTCAATATCGACAAGTGATGATCCTGCAGCGATGAGTACTTCCGGTGTTCTGTACAGCGGCTGCAGGATAATTGTCTTGATAAACGCCATATTTCCGTATCTGACCCAGAATATCCGACCGTTAAGTATCAGAAGGTCAAAGAGTAAACCCGCGGCTACAAGACATACCAGTGTTATGGAGAGAATTAGTCTTCTTCTTCTTCCGGATTCTATCATAAGTGCTGTAAGAAGACCTATGGAGAGACCGATGAATCGGAATTTTATAAGCACAAGTACTAGAGCAGCGGCTATGACCGGGACAACGTTCTTCGATCTTCTATGCGCATAAACAGCCCAGAGGAAAACAGCAAGGGCCAGCCAGCCCGGATAGACAAGTCCCAGAATACTGCAGCCTGGTACGAGAATAAATCCGAGTACGGTAAGCTGTTTCCAGTTTTTTAAACCTGAATCCCTGAATACCATCGACATCAGTAGAAGCGCCACCATGGAGTACAGAATATTCATTCCCCTTATTCCCGGCACTAAGAGCGGGTATCCTGGTATCATCAGCGCCGGATAGAAGCTCTGGTGATGTGTGATACCTGCACCCGGATCACCCATCTGGCTGGAAAACTCGCTGAACCTGCCTGCACCGGAAGAGATCAGATTCTCCGTTATGGAGGCGAAGTGCGGCTCGTCGCCGGTAAAAGGAACCAGGAGCAGTATCAAGGGAATCAGTGGCAGCAGCGCCAGAATTATCCCGAACCTTCTGGAGGAAAGCGCCAGGAGAGCGGGAAATATACCCAAAAGGCCGCATGCGGCAGCGATGACTTCAAATCCCGTATCAACTGTCCAGAACAGAGAGAATACCGTGAAAACAGCCAGAAGATATATGGATAACCTTGGAATTCCTCCCTTCCCGTACAGCAAGGCTGTTATCAGCCATGAAAGAGGTATTAGTCTGCCCAGTAAGCCCGGGGAAGGCATTCCGGTAATCCTCCATATGAAGAATACCAGTACCGAAGAAACAGCATGGAAGATCATCCCGGACCTGTCTGCAGTGATCCTACTTAGAATACTCAAATCAGAGCCTCCGCAGAATAAAAATGGATAACGGGATGGGAAAAGGGTTTCCAGGAGCGGGAAATCCGGATTGTTACTGGGAATTCAGGTACTTCTATGAACAGTGTATTCTCTCCTGGATATACGGGATAATTCCTGTCAGAGGAAATGACATAACCCACCGGATTGGTATCCCTTACTCCCCCTCCGGAAACCTTCAGGGTCATGCAGGCAGCATCTACGCCGGGAGCCTCGAGAATCAATTCCGGCATGCTCAGGTTCAATTCAGCCGGCGCAGACCATAGAATTTTCCCGTCAATCATAAGTTCCTGCAGAACAAGAGAACGTTTCTCCTCAATCGAAGGGAGACCGGAGATGATCAGCATTACGGATATACCCGCTGCGAGTATAACCGCACGCCATTTATCTCTTTTTACGGGCGAAGCGACGAGTACGGCTGCCGTTAGGGGAAGTATTCCCTCGATTCCTCCTTCGATCAGGATGGCGGTTGCAGAGAGGAAGAATAGATACCTTGAGGCAGGAGATTCCGAAAGAACAACTGCAAGAACAGCGCCGATTGTAAGCAGCGCAGCTCCCGGGCTGCCGCCTGCGAACAGTATTGACAACCCTCCTAAAATAACTGCTGTATAATTTACAGCCCGAGGCCCCTTTATGAAGACTGTTCCGGCAGCATACAGGCATACTGCAATCGCGAAGAAAGAGAAACCATGCAGAATAAATACACCAAGTGATATCGATAATGCGAAAACAAACTTACCTGTAAGTATAGATGACATTTTCCAGTTCAATTATCTGTTCACTCCTGTCAGGCACCAGATAGAGTTCTCTTTCCCCGATTGTGAGCTCAGCGCTTATTTCGTTTATCTGTCCAGTGTTCAGAAATACTCTTGTAAGATATCCAGAATTCGACCAGAGCGCGACAGATCCCGAAATATTGCATGATCGTATTTCTAATGTAAGTGTTCCCTCTTTCTCAGGTACGCAAATGCAGCCGAAACCGCAGCTGCCTGTTCTATTCCCATCCCATCCAGGACCCGCGATGACATCACTTCCGTGAAAATACCCGGCGGACAGGTATTTCGACCTTGGATGAGGCATTCTCAGAGGCCTTGGGGCAAGCAGGTGCATGAGAAATTCCTCCGGAAGATCTGAATGCATAACTTCCATTTTACGCACTCTGTGCAGGGCTGCCAGCTTCCAGAGCCATGGTCTGCCTTTCAGCATGCAGGTTAACCTTGTCCTCAATTCGTTCCTTATCCAGTAATCCGGCAGACTGCAGCTTGCACCACCGAGAAACTTTCTTGTTAAATATGCGGAAGACCGGAGTTCCCATTTATCTGCATCTCTTCTGTTGCTTGAGGAACCCATCATGTGCTTCCCGACAGATTCGGGTTCCAGAAGGAATTTATACCCCATACCTCTCAGTCGAAGACAGAGATCAATATCTTCGTAGTACATGAAGATGTTTTCATCGAATCCACCCACCGTGCGAAGGGCATCCGTTCTGAACAGTGACAGTGCAGCTGTTATGCAGGGAACTTCTGCGATTTCAGTGTCTGGAAAAGGTTGAAAATGCATGAAATCGAAATCGTAACCTCTCCCGTATTCGGTCATGGCTGCGCCGGCACTCAGGGTTATAAGTGGCCAGCCCCACAGCCTTATGAGAGGCTGCACCCCTGCAGCATCCGGGGTATTTTCAAGAGTACTGACAAGCTTCTCAAGTGAGGATAGCGTTATTGAAGCGTCGGAATTCAGAAATAAGACGTACTCGGTGTCAACGATCGAAAGAGCTCTGTTGTTTCCGTACCCGAAACCGCCATTTCTTCCGTTTCTGATGATTTTCGCTCCGGGAACAGCTTCAGCTGCAGCCTTAACCGTAGCATCACTTGAAGCGTTGTCGGATATTACGATATCGCACAGCGGCTCAATACCTTTGATC
>JAGLOY010000158.1 GCA_023138735.1 Candidatus Aegiribacteria sp.
GAGGCCCTGGAGAATATTGAAGAGGGTCTTAATCAGGTTTCCGACGAAGTCTACGACAAAATTGCTGTAGAAGGAAACGAGATCAGCACGGTCAATGAAAAAGGGCAGAAAACATCCTGGTCTTTGAATGAAAAACTTCATGGTATGGTAACTTTCTTCAAGCAGAGGTCTCAAACCAAGAAAAAAGTTCAGGATATTGCCAATAAAAATGTCCAGTTCAATGCCGAGGATTTTTCCGTTATTGCCAAGAACTTCAATATAACGGAACTGGAGGCCTCCCACCTTATCGATCTGTTGAAGAACTGTTTCAGTGACACTGGTCGCTTTCGCCGGAATTTCTTCGAGATGAATGTTCCTCATTTCCTTAAGTATGAAAGCAAGGTTTTTGAGTTCCTCTGGCATTATCTGAAAGGGCTGGCATTAAGACAGGATCGGGTCGCTTTCCTGAATGCCCTGCAACTTCTCGTAGCCAAGTTAAACGAACCGCAGGATGCCTTGCGAATCCTGTTGGAAGATATTTTCAATCGTTCTTCTTCTCTGGCTTATTCAGACCGCAACGGCTTGATGCTGGGGAATATCCTGCTTCGTCGTTTTAACCGGGAAGAGAATAGCAATATAGAACTTACCCCGGAAGAAGTTCTTCTGGTCAGGGGTGGGCTTAATCTGGAAATGGTAGACGTTGTGCTTGAGTTCTTCGAAGAGAACCAGGAACTGGTCATGCGAAAGGTGCGGAAAATTAACGAGGCCTTGCATAAAGCATCCACCAAGACCAAGTTCGAAAAGGACGAAATGCAGCCGCGCTTTCTGCTTTACCTGATAAGGGAACTGGTAATCTTTATTTCCCTGGCCGGCGGAGAATTGCCGTTGACGGTTGTTCTGGGTGTCGTTCAGGAATACAGCAGACCGAGTACTCCATATTACAAGGACATGAAAAACAAAGAGAACCTGAAGTATTCTCTGCAGTTTCTCCAGGTGGCGGCACGCGCCTTGCGGAGATTCAATGAGCCGCAGTCTGATGCTGTTTTTGAAGGGATTGCCAGCAAAGAAGTGCTGTTTGTGAATCTCAATGAAGAGGACGCTGCACATGGCAAATATGTTAAGCGGGTGATTGACAGGATCATGCAGCCGACCGGTTGCTGAGTAAATTTCTTAACATAATATGAGAATTATGGGCCGTTCCCTGGCGGGGACGGCTTTATTTTTGTCCATGGTGGAGAAGGGTGAGGGTTATCCATTAGTAGATGAAGATAATCAACGGATAATGGGTGAATTCCCTATTTGAAAATAAGTGTATATACCTATTACTTTTCTCAATCAACAGTGATAGCATAAATCTATAAAAGGAGGTTTGTCTGTAGATGTTTTGCGTGACAGCTACGGCAGGTCACACATGGGTTGGAGTATGAAATATATACAATAGATCAATTGGTTGGCTTTGAAGTTTGTATTCGGAGAGGAAGTGGTGACCAACTATAATATACCCATACAGAATATTGGCTGGCTTGTTGAAGGGGCAGATAATTTATTCCCGGAAACCAGCCAGCAAACCATGAACCAGATTACGAGCGGGGTTGATGATAATCGCTTGCCTCTAACTATAATTACAGAAAATGGTAAGACTTATCAGTTTGAAGCAAAGATAAAGATAAAGAATAGAATAATTGATTTTGAAAGGCCATCGGGCTGGGATACTCCCAGCGGTCTTTTTCACGTTTT
>JAGLOY010000159.1 GCA_023138735.1 Candidatus Aegiribacteria sp.
CTGTCTTCGGGCAGTAATGATGCCTGTGCAGCGTTAAAAACGTTCATCATGGTATTCTGTTCAACATCGTAGTCCCAGTTGCTGAAATCCCAGGAGCCGCCGAATTCTGCTATATCCGCTCCATCGGCAACGAACATATAGGACGAATCGCAGCAGGCCATAGTCATGGCGATGGATCTTCCTTCCATTGCGTTTTCTAGGTTAATAACAACAGTTGCGGGAGTGTACGGCTGCTGCCAGGGAATCTCTCCCCCCGGATCGGGATCAGCCGGATCCCGAGGTTCGAAGAAAGAACACGAAAGGACAGTTGAAAGTGCCAGAAGGCACAGTACTAAGGTAAGTTGCTTTCTCACTATTCAGCCTCCTAGAACTGATAGTTAAGGCCAACGGTAGCCTTCCAGTAACTTTGCCGGTTATCTCTTGAATAAAAGGAACGGGTCACATTAAGAGAAAGAGTCCCGCTGTTCAGGAACATTCTGGTACGCAAGCCTACATGGTGTATGTGTTCGACCAGGGAAGGTAAACTCTGAGCAAGGTAATTCCTCTTCTGATACTCCCACGCATAACTTGGGGTAAGACCTATGTCATCCCCTACATGAAAACCAAGATTAATTTTGACGGTGTTGACGATAACCTCCTCGGATCTTTGAAAAACGGAGCTTTCAAAACTGCCCTGATCCTGAAAACGGAAGGTGTGGTTCAGACCCAGTGTAGTGCTGTCCTGGGAGACTCTCTGAAAAGCACTATTCGTAGTTATCCTTCTGAAAAGCAGATCCGAACCTGCCGTTGAAGATTCAGGAAACAGGAATGTCGTATAATCGGCACTGATCTGAACCGATTGCTGAAGCGTCCAGTCGCCCCCGGCATTGTAGGTGAAACTCGGTTCAATACTGTAGGTAGAAGACCTCTTACTGTTGCCTGACTGCTCGGACATGATGTAGAGAATCTCCCTGCTCTGACCCTGAATGACCGCCTTGAGCACGGTTCGACTGCCAACAGGTATCTCCGCACTGAGAGATAGAACCTCTCTGAGCTGATCATAATCGTAATTATCTGTATGTTCGGTACCCCAGATATCTGTCCATGTACCGTATGTATCACGTTTCAAAAGCTGAATTGTCCTGCTGAACGAAACTTTGCTTGTTCCGGGACTGTAGTCGAGACTGGCTCTGAACAATCTGTCATCATCCACGTAGTAGGTATTGAATAGTGTTGATACTCCGGTAGCGGTTCTCTTCTGATCTATGCGGAGTATGTTTCTGGCAATGCTCATATTCAGGCTCAGATTGTCGATTATCTGGTATCTGAGGGAGGATGTTATGTTTCTGTATCTCTGCTGTCTGTCAAGGACGTCACCCTCGCTGCTCCCTGAATCAGGATCAGTGTATTCGTAAAACCTGTCTGAAAAATCCCAGGCGGTTGAAACCTCCATGGAAAGCATGTCAAAAGGGGTGGGAACAACCAGAGCCAGACTGCTGGACCAATCGTCCTGTCTCTGTGTTCTATTTGAATCATTGTACGTTGTAAACATCTTCGTTGCCCTGATCTGAGCGTTAAGACCTCCGCCTCCATAATTCCGAGGGAAATCGTAGCTCATTCTCAAGGAAAGATCATCGCTTCCGGTATCTGTCTGGTATCCAAGGGTTCTGTGCTCTCCAAGCGTAATACTTCCGCTCATCCCCGGAAATACAGTTCTATTCATGGAGATATCAACGTTCGTTACACCACCCTGATCATGACCTGTTATAGTGCTGTCTCCGGAGGGATTCATGTAATCTATAAAGTGAGAGCCAAGCCCGATATTTACCGTAAGCCATGATGCCGGTGAATATCGAATCTGTCCAGATGTAGTGTTACTCAGCTGATCTCTGATCAGTTCATTGTTCTTCTCCTCGGAGCTGATATTCCTTGAGATATTTATCCCCAGTTCAATCCCGCTGAAAGGAGTGAAAGTCAGGTTTGCGGTACCATTCCTGGAGTCAATGAATCTGTTGAGATCCTTATTCTTCTGGGCATTGAAAGAGGCGTTCGCGTTAAGTGAAATCCTTGATGTCAGCTGCTGATAGAGAGAGAGGGAATTTATGAGAGTGCTTTTGTCCTTGACCTGATCCAGCGAGATATCGTAACCGATGGTTACTGCTTGGAGGTTTGCTAAGATAAAGGCAAGAAGTATCAGTGATTTCTTCAAGGCATAGCCTCCGCCATCTTTATGAACCGGTCAGGAGGAAGCTGTTCAGCTCTTAAAGAGGGGTCGATATCGCATATCTTAAGGAATTCCAGAGCCCCATCCTTTCCCAGAAGCGGTTTAAGGTTGTTAAGAATGGTTTTCCTCCTCATTGCGAACGACACTTTAACAATCCTTC
>JAGLOY010000016.1 GCA_023138735.1 Candidatus Aegiribacteria sp.
GGATTTGAATGAAAACGGGAGTATCCTTTTTCTGTCCTGCGTATAACGATCAGGATAACATCAGAAGTACCGTGGAGAACGTAATCGGGACACTTGAATCTCTTGAGCAGGATTATGAGATAATCATTGTTGAGGATGGGTCTCCCGACGGAACTGCTGAGGTCGCCGATGTCCTCGCAGAGGAGTATCCCCGGGTGAATGTCATTCATCACTCTACAAACAGGGGGTACGGAGGAGCTCTCCGCAGCGGTTTCAGCCATGCCATGAATTTCGATAAGGTTGCTTACACAGATGGAGACGGACAGTACGATTTCGCTGAATTCAGCCTTCTTCTGCAGGCGTACGACAGCGGTTGCGCTGTTGCGGGTTACAGGCTCAACAGGGCCGACAGCAGAAGAAGAGTGATTCAGACCGGGATGTTCGGTCTCCTTCTGAAGCTCCTGTTCAGGTTGAATGTACGCGATGTGAACTGTTCAATGAAACTTTTTTCCAGGGAAACTCTTAACGATATTGTAATAACCAGCGACAGCGCGTTCATCGATGCTGAAATACTCATTAAACTTGAGCGGAACGGTGTGGAAATCAGGCAGGTGGGTGTTCACCACAGACCAAGGCTTCATGGCATAGCCTCAGGTGCGAAGCTCCCCGTAGTACTGGCAACTATCAAGGATGCGTTCAGCCTTGCATTCTCAAGGGGAAAAGCGGGGAACAGGTGAAAGTAACCGTACTCGGAGCAGGTGGAATGCTGGGATCGGATCTTATCCCGGTATGGCGGGAATCCTCTGATCTTGATTTTTATACACACAGCCAGTGCGATGCTGCAAATCGCGAACAGGTGAGGACTGTTCTTGAGAAAAACAGGCCTGACCTTGTTCTTCATCTGGCCGCTGCAACGGATGTGGACAGGTGCCAGACAGACAGGAAATACGCCTACCTCAACAATACGATATCCTCCACTATCGTTGCCCAGGAATGCAACCGGATCGAGGCTGGAATAGTCTACATTTCTTCAATAGCGGTATTCGATGGCGAGAAAACAGAACCCTATACTGAATTCGACATGACGGTACCCGTCAACATCTATGGAGAATCAAAACTCCAGGGAGAGCGTGAAATAGCACAATTCTGCCCGCAGCACTGGATTTTCAGGACCGGGTGGCTTTTCGGAGGCGGTCCCCTTGACCGGAAATTTGTTGCGAATATTCTCAGGAAAGCCAGGCAGGAGGAGTTGAGGGTGGTGCGGGATTGTGTGGGTTCACCAACCTATACCGTTGATCTCGCAAGGGGAATGCGTGAGATAGTCGGGAATCAGCCCTTTGGAGTCTATCACGTTGTCAACGCCGGACCCCTCGTCAGCAGATATGAGCTGGCCCGCCATATACTGGGGATTGCCCATTTCGATCCTGATCGTATTACTCCCTGTCTTTCGGGAGATCTGGATCTTTCAGCTCCCCGGCCAAGAATGGAAGGCGCCCGATCAATGAAGCTTCCGCTTCTTGAGAATCCCCCTGTCCTTCCCGACTGGCGGGAGAGTCTCGAAGGATACATTGAAGAACGACTCAATCAGTTTTTATCCAGCTGAACAATGAATTACAGAAAATACATCACCGATAACCCCCGGGTTGCCTACCTCCTTGTTTATTCTGTGGGGATGCTGCTCCGCCTGCTGTTAATAGGGGCTAAGAGTCTCTGGGTTGATGAAGCGTACGCCGCAGGGCTGATGGAAATGAATCCCATGGATCTAATCAGGATGTCCATTGCCGGCTCCCCTCATCCTCCCCTTGCTTTCCTATTCCTGAAGTTTTCAACACTTCTCTTCGGGCAGGGTGAAGTCGGCCTGCGGTTAGTCCCAGCCGTTGCCTCAGCACTCGCCGCTGTCCCCCTGATGCTGCTGATAGCCCGAAGAATCAACCTCTCATCTGCTTTATGGGCCGGTCTTATCTGGGCTGTTTCCCCCTTTGCCGTTTCCCTCGGACAGGAAGCATGGCTTTACGGGATTGTATCTTTTCTGGGATTCTTATTCATCGATATCGCAGACAGAGCATGGAACGGCAGCAGAAAAGCGCTGTATTTTATCGTTCCGATAGCGTTGATCGGTATGCTTCTGCAGCATATGTTCGGTTTATTCGTTGCCGCTGGATTTGCCCTGTACTTCACTGTTCCACTCAAGGAGCGGCTTCCCTGGAGACAGCTTGCCCTTGTCTCAATAATCTTCGCTGTTCTTTACTCTCCCTTCGCCGTTCTTATGCTTGAGCAGGCTTCGTTCAGGGCCGATCGAATCAGCAGAGCCGCAATGGATATGGCTGCCGTCTACCGGTACCGTTTACTGGTACGGATTCCCACAGTTTTTGTCAGGCTCATTCCGGGCGGGCTGCTGCTGGAATCGGGCCGTGGAATGCTGCATGATACCAAGCAGATCATCTTCTGGCTCACTTTTGGAGCAGGAAACCTTTTTCTGCTTTTTAATCTATTCCTCAGGAATCTGCTTGACAGAAAATTCAGAATATGGCTGCTCTTTCTCTTTGCAGTTCCCTTTCTGATCTTTCTGAAGGAAGATCCTACCGTAAGACACCTGACCATCCTATGGATACCGCTCGGTTTTGCAATTGCCGCTGCGTCCCGGAAGTGGAAGTACGCCGGCCCCATCATGCTTGCTGCAGCTGCCATCATGCTGCTTCCGTACTACAATATCAGGAGCTTCCCCTACCACAGATCTGACTGGAGAGGAGCTGCTGTATACGTTGAAGAGAGATTCTCTGATGGTGAAAGCGTCCTGGTTCTGGGAGGGCAGTCCGGAGGTCTCGCCTGGGACTATTACTCATCCGGCAGCTTTCCAAGAGCAGCTCTCGGCGGGGAAGATCCCTACCGTAACAGTATTGTTCCGGGAAGAAGCGCGCAGTCTGCCGTAGACAGCCTTCTGAACCTTCACGATTCCATCTGGTTAGTTAAGGATTACTGGGGTGGACCCAAAACCTCGGATGTGATAAGAGGTTACCGCGTTCTTTCGGAGATATGGATCAGTCCTGCAATGGAAGTAATCCATATTTCAAAATAGGCACTCACTATTGGGGTCGTATCTTGAATTTTGGCTTTATTGTTGTAATAGTTTTCCTATGACTAGATCACTCCGAATAGAATATCCCGGTGCTTTGTATCACGTAACTGCTCGAGGAATCTCTTGTCGGAAGTGATCAATTCCGTGATCTTCCCGAAGTTCCCCGCAATCAAAGATTCCTAAATCGCCCCTCACTTGAGGATCCTTTTGCAAGTGCTTCAGATTAAGTCAGCCACAATAAAGCTATCTATACTGCTCATATAAAACATGGATATAGCCAGCAGGAGATTGCTAAGCATTCTGGTATGCACTACAGTACTATCAGTAAGATCATAGAGATCCTTGAGAATAGCAATTAGAGAGAAGAAACACCAAAATTCAAGATACGACCCCAGATTGGCATCTCACTCCCTGACGTGTTCAAGACCCTTTGAGACAAGATCTTTCACGTGGTCATCGTCCAGCATGTAGAAAACATGCCTTCCATTTTTGCGGCTTCTGACAAGCCTGGCCGTGCGGAGGGACCGAAGCTGGTGGGAAACGGCAGAAACGCTTACATCTGTCTGCTCTGCAAGTTCACAGACGCATTTCTCACCACTGAACATCGACATCAGCAGGAGCAGCCTCGTCGGATCAGCCATCTGATGAAAAAGCTCGGCCAGAACTTTGACTTCCCCGGCTTCAGCCTGAAGATCTTGTCCAGGATCTGTCATTATTCCCCCCTTACATCGTAACCAAGTTCCCTGATTGTCCGGACTGCTTCTACTCTGTCAAATTTCGAGCCGCTGTCCAGTGCCAGAACGACGGTGTCTTTCCCGGCCGAGGCGGTTACATTGAGTATTCCCGGCAGTTTATTAAGAGCTGTGTTTACTGCCATCTCACACTTCGAGCAGTTCATGCCGTTAACAACGAACTTCACTGTTTCCTGCCCGTTGCCTTTTCCAGAGGATTTCAATCTGAGATTAAGAAACTCTCTGAAGGCGAACCAGGCCATTCCGGAGATCATGAACACACCGGCTGCAATACTGAGCAAACCTGTAATCGAATTCATGGCATGTTCGGTATGGTAGGCCTGGGATACTGAAACGTTAAGTGAGTTGAGGATTCCTCCCGCGGCAAGACTGATAATTATTACGGTCAGTATGTAGACCAGGAATACTTTCGTTCCAAGGGTTTTACGAACCGCGCCCATGGTTGCCGCGTTCGTGGCAGGACCGGCCATGAGAAATACAAGAGCGCTGCCCACAGGAAATCCGGCATATATCAGACCGGCCGCGATCGGGACCGATGCCACAGAGCATACGTAGAGCGGAATACCGATTGCAAGCGCGGCCAGCAGTCCAAGCGGACCGTTTAAAACGGTGAACTCTGACAGCTGTCCCGGTTCGAGGAAAGTGGTGATCAGGGCGGATATAACTATTCCGATGGCAAGCCATCCGTAAATATCCCGAAAGAGACCGTTGAAAGAGTAATTCCAGATCCGCCTTGGAAGTGAACCGGTTTCAATCTCCGTGCATGCAGGTCTGGTTCCCTGGTTTTCACTGCCATTGCCTACTCGATCGGCTATGGTTCCACCCAGAATGCCTGCAACGAATGCTGCGATGACCTTGGCAAGTGCAATAGGCCAGCCTAGAATAGACCACGTTACAGCAATGGAATCGACTCCGGTCTGAGGAGTGCTGATAAGGAATGACGTAACAGCGCCCATGGATGCTCCGTCTCTTCGGAGGCCCAGCGCCGCAGGCAGTACTCCGCAGGAGCACAGAGGCAGAGGCACACCCACCAGGGCTGCCTTGGCGCTGCTTCTGAATCCTGGTTTTCCCAGGTGGGTAAGCACCCTGTCTTTCTTAACAAAAACATGCAGGAGTCCTGCAAGAAGCAGCCCGAGAAGAAGTGAAGGCGCAAGGGCTACGATTGTACTCCACAGGGCATCTATAAATCCAAGCATTGAAACATCCTCTTATTCTATTGAATATATGAGCAATTGCTCAAGTATTATAATAAAGAGATCAGATCTGTCAAGAACCGTAGAGATTCCGGAACCCTGATCAATCTTGTTCAGTATCCAGGTGTTCTGTTATTGTATTCGTAGTATTCTGAATTGAGGCATACGTTGGTATGATGCCTTTCTCATGGTCATCGTACTGATCTGATCCACTGGAGGAAATATGAAATCGTCTATCATTGCTGTTCTGTTATTTGTTGTGTTCAATTCCATTTCATCAGGTACTGATATCATCCAGTTCAGAGAGCTGACTTCCGGATTAAACAGTGCCTTCGATCTATTCGAGTCCAGCCTTACTGAAAGTGATTATATCAACGAAACTCTTCTGCTCGACAGCATTCTCTATCCTGACAGCGTTGAGCGGCACTTCTACTATGTCATTCCACCCGATTGCGATCCGGAAGAGCCGAGTCCTCTGTTCGTATGGCTTCACGGAGGAGTCAGCACTGAGGACCTTCGCACGATGGAACCGGAAATACTGACAGAATGGTATCTGATTCCCCGGCTCCTTGAAGAAGGTTACTTCATCGCTTTTCCATGCGGTCAGCTGGATGCCACATGGTGGGATCCTGTAGGGGAGGAGGGTATCCTCCGGATCGTTCGATGGATGAAGATGAACTTCAACGTTGACGACTCCAGGGTCTTCGTTGGAGGTTTCTCTGACGGCGCTTCAGGAAGCTTCTCTCTGATGATGTGCAGCCCGAGCTGCTTCGCGGGTTATCTCGCCTTCTCAGGACATATCGGTGTAGCTGCGATAGATGGCGAACGGGCAACATATCTCCCCAGTCTTTCAAACAGGCCCGGCATTGCATCCCACAGCGATGAGGATGGACTGTACCCCACCGGAAAAATGGCTCCCACAGTAGCTCTGGCGGAATCTGCCGGAGCGGTAATAGAGTACCACACTTTCCAGGGATTCGAGCATGACCCCTCTTACCTGCCTCAGCTGGAAGACAGAATATTCGAGTTCCTTTCGGAAACGGAGAGGGAGAGGTTTCCACGCAGTATCACCTGGGAAGCCGGGGAACCATCCGGCTGTGACTGGCTGATGGTGGATTCAATTATTCCGTGGCCTCTTATTGGCAGTGACATTGATTACAATACACTGCTCGTGTCCGACAGGCTCAGGTTCGGTTTCTATGCCGATTGGGACTACGAAGGTGATGGGGTTTTTGTGGCGGGTGTCGTGGACGGGGATGTCCCTGCGGCCAGGCTGGGGCTTGGGGAGAACGACGTAATTATCGGTTTCGAGGGGGAGGATATTACCAGCCTTGATGAAATAGGGATACTGCAGGAGGAAATGCTGCCCGGAGACAGCTTTTCCATAGCGATCCTTCGTAATTCCGAAGTGCTTCCACTGCGGGACATGTTCAACCCTGCCGAGTACTACTGGCTTCTCCCGAGGTCCGGACCTTCTGTCAGGATTGAAGCCGATTACTCACAGAACAGATTCGACATCACAGTTAACCGATTCTGTATGCTCCGACTGCTCCTCCATCCGGAAATGGTGGATTTCAGCAGTGAAATAGTCGTAACCTGCAACGGTTACGAAATCTTCCGGGGACCGGTCGAGGAGGACGGCAATTATGCCATGGGTAACCTCATGGAAACTCTGGATCTTGAAAGGTGCTATACAGCCGAATTGGAGCTTAATCTGGAGGAACTTCTGCTGCCGTTGATGTAAGAACCTTCTCTATCCCTCCGACGTACATTCTGTGGTAACCCTTTTCGGGGTAGAGGTCGTCGATTTCATCGTCAAGAAATCTTTTCGGCTGAATATCCTGGTAGTAGAGCTTCCTGCACACTAAGATAAGCTTAGCCTCTTCAAAGGCTACCGTTCCTGCTGACGGTTCGAATGGTGTCAGACCTGTTGCAACGGCCTTGTCAGTTTCCCTGCCCGAATGGGAACCGCAGTACTTAAGTGCATCCCTGCAATCTTCCGGGAAGAAACTCATTGTGAATAACCCGTTATTCTCCATGAATTTCCATGTATGTCTCCCGGGTCTCACGAATACAAAGGCAACCCTCTTATTCCAGAGCTGCCCCATGCCGCCCCAGCTTGCGGTCATGGTGTTGTATCCGGCAGCGGAAGCGCAGGCAGTCAGAAGGAACCAATCCTCCGCTATAAGTTTGAAAACGCTCTCTGAAATATCGTCAGGCTTGATCTCTTTGAAGAATGGTTTCATTGAAGCTCCGTATGCTTTCTAGATTTTTATGGATGTATTCGAAATCGTAGTGTAAGCCGAGGTAAAATTGTCGGCTCCGTCTGCTGCGCAGACAAGGACGATGTTATAGGTCTGTCCCTCTGAAAGGACATTGTCGTAAAGGTCGCCCGAATCAAGGGGGATCGTGAAAAAGATAGTTGTTGTTCCCGAACCTTCACTGCCGGACTTGTCCGATACGTTCTGCTCTCCGCCCTGCAGGTCGGTGTCGGAAACATGGGTATCGCTGTCGACTCCGAAATCATCTCTGATACTGACTGAAGAACCGCTTACATAACCGATAATAATGTTGGAATCATGCAGCATATAGGATCCTGCGAACCCTACTGCAATCCAGCCGGTTGAGGGTCCCCTGAGCTCAACTTCCAGGTTGCTGTCCTGAACTCTCCACTTAAGCACAAAACCTTCATGTGAGAGGGTTCTCCAACCATTGGGATCGAAAGGGTTATCCTGGCATGCCAGGAATAAGATGAGGAGAGCAAGAAAGAGTGCGGAAAGAATACAGTATTTTTTAATGATAGATAACCTCCTGACAGAATTGCTGTGCATTCTGGAAACAAATATGTCAGCTTCCCGTTCCCCGGTAAACAGCTGCCACTTGAATTTTCCCTCTCATTTCCACAGAATAGTCGTGTTATAAGCGAAATTTCATCGGAGGAGTTGTATGACGCTCAGTAAGAAACCTCTCAAGGGCATGAGAGAGCTAACGCCCGCTGAGAAGAGGGTTGAGGATTATATTGTCGGAAAATTACGGGAAGCGGGGGCTGTGTACGGTTTCGAGGAGTACGAGACACCCGTTCTTGAGCCCCTTGAGCTTTTCCTGGCAAAATCCGGCAACGAACTGGCTGTCAAGCAGAGTTATAATTTTCCTGATAAGGGCGGCAGGAAGCTGATAATGAGGCCGGAGCTCACACCTTCCCTCGCCAGGATGGTGGCCGCTGCAGGGGAGCTTATTTACCCGGTCAAGTGGATGTCATTTCCGGTCTGCTACAGGTACGAGAGACCCCAGCGCGGAAGAGTTCGCGAATTCATGCAGTTCAACCTGGATATACTTGGGGTTTCCGGTCTTGATGCCGAGCTTGAAGTGTTTCTTGTACTGAGGAGAATCATGAACAGTCTGGGCGCCAGCCCGGGTCAGTACATTATCCGCTACTCCAGCAGGAGACTTGCCTCAGAAATTCTAAGCAGCTGCGGTATGACTGAAGAGGAAATGGCTCAGGCTTATGCGGTGATCGACAAAAAGGACAAGTTGAAGCCTGATGAATGGGAGGAACTGGTCCGGGAAACTGTAAAGAACGAACGGAACGCGGATACTGTTATGAAGTTCGCGTCGTGCAGCGATCCGGATTCGTCCTGGCTACGCGAAACAGCTGGCGGCAGCGAAGCCTATGACGAGCTTGTTAAATTCAGCGGAATGCTGAAGTATGCAGGTATTACTGAAGCACAGTTCGATGCAGGCGTTGTGCGGGGTCTTGATTATTACACTGGAATAGTCTTTGAGGTTTCGGACACTGGAAGTAAAAACCGGAGGGCGATCTGCGGGGGAGGAAGGTACGATAATCTGGTGGGTATGTTCGGCGGTCAGAAGGTAACCGGAGTTGGATTCGGGCTTGGATTGCTGACCCTTGAATTGTTCCTGAAAACCTACGATCTTATACCTGGTGGTATTTCCGGTAAACATCCCGTTGATATTTTCCTCGCTGTGTATTCCGATGAAGAGAGAACCTTTGCTGTGAACCTTGCGGAAAAGCTGCGGAACGCAGGTGTCTCGGTTGAAATAGATATCACAGGTAAGAACCTCTCAAAGCAGTTCAAGATTGCCGATAGAAAATTAATCGGATACGTCGCGGTTATCGGCCCTGTGGAAGCCGCTTCAGGGCGAATTACACTTAAAAATATGATTTCGGGCACTGAAACTGAGTGTGAAGTCTCAGAGGTTCCGGGAATCCTGATTGAGGGGAACCTGTGCGAGGAGGCGAATTGACCGGATTCATAAAGCGGATTCCCTGCAGGAAACTCTTGATCATTCTTACACCATTCCTGTTCGTTCCGCTGTTTTTCATTCGAACTTCCCCGGGGAGTCTGAATTTTCCGGAATTAACTGCCAGCCTGGGAGCGGTGTTCCTGTATCTGATTCTTACTCGGCTTATTGGCAGGCTTCACCTTACAAGCGTCTTGATATCACTGGTTATTTTCTCAGTGATTGTTTTCGGGCTTTCTGTTTTTCTGCAACCTTCAGCCAGTCAGGAACAAACCGTACAGGAAGTGATCGATCTTACCAACGGTTCTATATCTGACAGGCTGATTCCGCTTCAGGATGACAGTTCTGAGTTTTCAGGATGGGCTTCAATCCAGAGTGAAATAGACAGTCTTGCCAGCTCAGGTGGTGATGCTATCAGGAATTTTGGTCTTTTCGAGGGTTCCGGAACCGTGGGAATGACCCTCGGAGCCTTGGGGGAGGTAACTTCAGCGACCGCTGAGATATTCATCAGGACTGTTTATGCTGGTTCGAATGTTGCCCAGGAGGATTCCATTGTCCTTTCCGAGGGAACACTGAGGGAGTCGGAGCATCCGCTTAAGATTCTTGCGCTTATCGCTGCCGTTATCTTTTCAATCGCAATAATGGCTTCATTGAAATACCTTGTTCTGGTCGAGAGAAGAAAAGGAACATTGTTATGGTTCCAGCTGCTTGTGATCACCTTTGTCCTCAGGATCCTTTACGTTTCTCTGGGTATGGAGAATCTTCTTCGAGTAGCCATGGCGGAGATCGGCAATTCTGAAACTATACTGTCGATAAGCCCATTCTACGTTCTTCTGTTCATCTTCGCGCTCATTAACTCGTTCAGAACAGACTGGGCGCACTACCTGACCAGATGGAGGAAGTATATTGCTCTTGCCGGATCTCTGGGAGTTCTCGTGCTCTCCCAATCCATTCTCAGATTCTACTTCAGGGGCGGCCTGACGATCTCATCCCTTGCGCTTGGAACCCTCATAGGCTGTGTGTTCACAATCCTGCTGATATTCAGTTCAGTGACTTTCCTGAAGATCCTCTTCCTCCTGCCGTCCGCAAGACTTGTGGACAGGAAACTCAACCAGCTGAAAATAATGGATGGCCTCGGGCAATCCATCTACTCAACATTTGATGAGGATAAGATCGTGCACTCATCTGTAACTCTCGGCAGAAGAATTTCCGGAGCCGACAGATGCTGGGCTGTAAAAATGGATATGAAAGGTTTCAGTTCCTGGGAAGCCATAGTAAGGGATTCATCTAAAACAGCATTTCCTCCTGCGTGGCACACTGAGGTTCTCAGAAGGCTGGAAAAATCCGGTGGAACGATTCTTTATAACCGGTATCCGAGCCACCCTCTGGCGGCATTCGCGGGAAAGGATTCACCTGTGCCGGGTTCTTTAATAGCTTCAATGCTCAAGATCAGGAAAAAGACATTCGGCATAATCTATGCATCCACGAATCGTCAGTTCGGATTCATGAACGAATCAAAAGGTCTTGTTGAAACCTTTGCAAGACAGGTGGCTGCGGCTATTGATAATGCGAGACTGATGGAGACAGAGCTGGAAAGAGAGAGGTACCGTGAAGAACTGGCAATAGCCAGATCGATACAGGAGAGCCTGCTGCCCGGAGAGCTTCCCGAAATCGAGAATATTGATATTGCGGGTGTTTCTGTACCCAGCATGCAGGTCGGCGGAGACTATTACGATGTATTTCCGATTCCCGGCGGGCTGTACGGTATAGCAATCGCTGATGTTGCCGGAAAGGGCACCGCGGCTGCCCTGCTGATGGCGGCGCTTCAATCCGCCCTTCATGCTATAGCTCCGGGAATGAGTAATAAGGCCGGTGAAACGGTGCAGAGGCTTAACACCATAATGAGCAGGAGAATGCCCGATGATAAGTTCATTACTTTCTTCTACGGTGTTCTGGATCCCATCGAAAGAACGATCAGCTACTGTTGCGCAGGCCATGATCCGCCCGTTCTTTCAGGAAGTGATGGTTCTGTAAGCAGTCTATCCGAGGGAGGTCTTGTACTTGGCGTTGAAGGTGATGCCGCATACAGGACTACCACCATGAAGATAAACCCTGATGACAGGCTGCTGCTGTACACTGACGGCATAACCGAGAGTATGAACAGGGAAACCGGAGAGGAATTCGGTACCGGAAGACTTGTAGACTTCCTGACCGGACAGGACAGCCTTCAATCACGGATCATCCTTGAAAATCTGCTTGACAGGCTTTCGTCGTTCCGGGGTGAAGTCGCAGCATTGGATGATATGACTCTCCTTATGATTACATGTACGGCTCACACGAAAGCAGCAGCTGACTGAGCAGTTACTGAAAAAACTACGTTCCATGGAGGGCTGATTTGAATAACATTTCCCAATTGCGCAACGGACTTTCCGTGTTACTTGAATCGGAAGGTGATGCGCGGTTTCTACTTCAGAAGGTGTGTGATTACCTTCATGAAAACATCGAGAACTGCGACTGGGCCGGATATTACCTTGTTGATCCTTCCCGCAGAGAAGATCTGTTTCTGGGGCCATACGCAGGTGAGCCTACCGAGCATACAAGGATTGGATTCGGGGAGGGGATTTGCGGTCAGGCTGCCGCATCCGGAAAGACCTTTGTCATTGCGGACGTCAGAATCGAATCGAATTATCTATCCTGCAACCCCCGGGTGAGATCGGAAATAGTAGTTCCCGTGTTTCATGACAGGGTCATGATTGGTGAGATCGATCTGGATTCCAATGTGCGCAACGGATTCAGCGAGGATGACAGGAGTCTGCTGGAATGGCTTGCCGGCTTAACATCGGAACTTGCTGAACAGGTCAGGAAAGAGGCATCGGAAAACTGAAAACGCTTGCTGGTCCCGCAGGATTGAATGATGATGATAAGCTGGCCAGGATAACCCTCATATCCCTCATCATCATCGGTGTCGTGCTTATTGTTTCCATGGTAACCCAGCACCTTCTCATCGGTATTCTGCTGCTTGCCGTACCCGGAATTCTGTTTCTTCTTGCCGGTTCACCCGTACGGGTTCTCATGATGGCTTTCGCTCTGCAGATAGTGCTTACGCTCGCGCAGCTGGAGACCGCTTCCGTGCGGATAGGTATCCTGAGTCTCAGAGCAGATGACCTGCTTTCGATCTGGTTTGTATGGCTCTGGGTGCTTACTCTCCCCGACAGGTCGATGAAAGGAATAAGGATCGGCCTTCAGGGAATGCTGATAATTCTTTTTCTACTGATATTCGGATTTTCAGCTTATCGCGGACTCGCTGCAGGCAACGATACCTTTTTCATAAGTTTTCAGCTTAAGTCTTACGGAGCTTATTTCCTGTACTTTCCGCTTCTGTGGGTTCTGTCAGATGAAAGCTCCAGCCGGCGGATCTGGACAGTCCTTCTCTCATCGGCGGCTATCGGCGGACTGATATATATGGTAAAGGGATATATGGGGGTTGGAGAGGACGTTTACTACCGTGATATGACCGGTATCAGGATAGCCACCAGACAGCCCAACGCCATAGGAGCGGTTCTGATGATGTTCATTGGAAAGCTATGGAAGGACTGGAGGGAGAGACCTCCTATTATCGTAGTTATCCCTTTCATCCTTCTTATGGGCGGGGGGATCATCCTGTCGCAGACCAGAGGAATCTGGGGAGGAATCATACTTGCGCTTGCATCAGCATGGATTCTTAACCTGTTCAGAAAAAAGGACAATATCCGACTCGGTAGAAAGCTCATTGTCTCTCTGACAGTCCTGGCTGTACTTGTCATTCTTATTGTGTTTACCATATCTACACTGGGCATCCTGTCAGCTGCTAATGTAGCTCAGAGAACTGAGACGGAAACGGGCAGTTACCTGACCGATACCTCCGTTCTTGCGAGGATTATTACCTGGGTCACAATAATTGACGATCTCAGCGGTTCGCGGATGATAATGGGAAAAGGCCTTGGGGCTGAATACACCTGCTTCAGACCGGATATAGGAGAAGTCGTGACCGTCTGGTACGTTGATGGCTCTCTTTTCCAGATTGCCCTGAATATGGGAATCACAGGTGTTATCGTATTTCTTGGAATATTCCTTGTTACCCTGGTGAGCGCAGCAAGGCTGTTCATCAGAACCGAAAGCAGGCGCCGGGCTGGTATAGCTCTCGGAGTATTCTGTGCCGTCATCATGCTGCTTTTCGCGTCTGGATTTGCTTCGGTACTCACCAATTACAGGTTCACCATGCTCTGGGCTTTCTTTCCCGCTCTGCTTCAGACGGAGATCATGAGAGAAAGGAAGGAAAACACTCTTATTCCTGCAGCGTAATACGGCAGGTAACCCTTGATTTGGAACCTGAATTCAAGTATTTTAGCACCTGCTTTTTTTTGTTATTTAACTTTTACGCATTTCCGGGAAATCTCACCCTGTATCCATCTGCATGGAGGCCTGAATGAAGATACTAGTCATTAACAGTGGAAGTTCTTCCATCAAGTTCAAACTTATCGATATGGAGAATGAAACACTTCTAGCCGAAGGATTGATCGAAAGGATCGGTCTCCCTGAAGGACGGATAAAATACAAGTCCTTTGAAAAGACGATAATTATCGAAGAACCTGTTCCCGATCACAGGAAGGGCATTGATTTTGTTCTGAATGCCCTTACCAACTCTGAATACGGCCCGATTGACAGCTACAGTGAGATAGGTGCTGTTGGTCACAGAGTCGTTCATGGCGGAGAACAATTCACCACTTCGGTGATAATTGATGAAAAGGTTATTCAGGGTATTGAGGACTGCAGCTTCATGGCGCCTCTTCATAATCCTCCGAACCTGCAGGGGATTCTGGCTACTATGGAAACGCTCCCTGGTATCCCGAACATCGCCGTTTTCGATACCGCGTTCCATCAGACTATGCCTCCGGTATCTTACATATTCCCGGTTCCCTACAGCATATTTGAAGAAGAGCGTATCAGAAGATTCGGGTTCCATGGCCCCAGTCACCAGTACGTTTCCCGGCAGGCGGCAATGATGATGGACAAGCCCATTGAGGAGCTGTGTATCATTACCTGTCATCTGGGGAACGGAAGCAGCCTGTGTGCTGTTAAACACGGCAGCAGCATTGATACCAGCCTGGGTTACGGAACGGCCTGCGGTGTAATGATGGGAACCCGCAGCGGTGATGTTGATTCAGCCGTCCTTATAGATCTTGTTGAAAACTACGGTTACTCGATTTCCGATGTGAAGGAAATGGTCTACAAGAAAAGCGGAATGCTCGGTATTTCAGGATTATCCAGCGATCAGCGGGATATAGAGGATGCCGCCGAGGAAGGGAATGAGAGAGCAGAGCTTGCCCTTGAAATGTTCGCTTCCAGTGTTCGGAAGTATATAGGAGCATATGCGGTCACAATGGGTGCTCTTGATGCGATTGTCTTTACTGCCGGTGTCGGTGAGAACGGCCCGCAGATGCGAGAACGCATCTGCAGTGGCCTTGAAGTTCTTGGCGTATCCATCGATGTTGAAGTCAACGATTTCAAAGGCTTGCAGCGGGATATAAGCGCGGATGAGAGCAGGGTTAAAGTACTGGTGATTCCAACGAACGAAGAACTGATGATAGCAAGGGAAACCAACAGATTATCCGAAGGGAAATAACACATGTCACTCAAGAATCTGACTCTACTGGCAGCAGTCCTGATAGTAAGTGTTTCAGCATGCGGCGGAGAAGCCGAAAGTAATGATACAGATCCCGCTTCTAATGCAACTGATCAGACAGTGGAAGAAATACCGGTTATCGA
Organism: Candidatus Aegiribacteria sp.; assembly: GCA_023138735.1. Classification (GTDB taxonomy): domain Bacteria; phylum Fermentibacterota; class Fermentibacteria; order Fermentibacterales; family JCC-6; genus Aegiribacteria. Next base: position 15,069 of record JAGLOY010000016.1, read on the forward strand.
AATACCTGAAATGGTTTATGCCAGCCACATTCTTATTCCCTACCAGGGATGCCAGCAGGCTCCTCCGGAAGCCTCATCCATGGAAGACGCAAGGGTGCATCTTACATCAATCGCCGATAGTATCTCTGCCGGCCAGTTAGCATTCGGTGAAGCCGCTGCCAGACATTCCTCGTGTCCTTCATCGGCACAGGGAGGATCTCTTGGCGGTTTTGTCAGAGGCGAGATGGTCCCCGAATTCGATGCAGTCGCATTCAATCTTGAACCCGGAGAAGTTTCAGAAGTATTTTCAACTGCCTACGGATTCCACATCATTCTCAGACAGGAAACGATCGGGGCCAGTCACATCCTTCTGGCGTACCAGGATGCCGAAAGAAGTTCGGCAACAAGAACGAAGGAAGAAGCTTTTGAGATTATAGAGGGGCTTCAGGAAAGCATTTCGGACGGCTCTCTTACTTTCACCGATGCAGCTGCAGGGCATTCCGATTGTCCCTCTGCCAGCAATGGCGGAGACCTCGGCCCCTTTCCACGCGGAGTAATGGCAACAGCTTTTGAGGAAGCGGCATTCGCACTTGAACCGGGGAATATCTCCGGTATTGTGGAAACACCCTTCGGCTATCACCTCATAATGAGGACAGAATAGAAACAGGTTCAGCCTGGTAAACCCGGGCTAAGATGATACAGTTACTGCTCATTCTTCTGAGTCAGCCCTGTTTCTCATCAGTAATTCCGAGTGACGGGGCACAAACTGTCATTTTCACAGGGGAAACCAGCACAGGGTACCTTGCCCTTGGAAGTCTGTTCCCCTCCTGGGGTGGTTCTGCTCATCTGATCATATACACTCTGAATGAGACAGGAATTGTCACTTCATCCGGAAGTGCCTCTTTCAAAGGAGAACCTGTCTGCGCGGCGCAATTACCGGAGGGTGCTGCGGTTGTCTGTATTGACAGAGAGAATGGGATTTCAAGGTTATCTCTGATCGATGCATCAGGATCGGAGCAATGGGTAACAGATTTCGCCGGAGGTTTTAACGCGAACGCTTCTGTCAGATCTTCCGGGACGGATATACTTCTTGCCGGAAATGATGTTCTGACTCCACTGATCCCGAGGGTTGCTCTGCTTAGCGAACAGGGGGATATTCAGTGGAACTATCAGTACACTGAAAGTCTCTTTGAAGTGAGGGATGTCAGTTGCTATAACGATCAGATATTTGTCCTTGGATGTTCTGAGCAACCGGGATGGCAGAGTGATATTAATCTGATGGTAACTGACGGTAGCGGCTGCAACCCTCAGTATTTCTCCATATCCTCTGTAGATGGACGATTTTCTCCAGAAGCGATTCAGGTGGACTCCAGAGGAATCTTCCTTCTTGTCAACACCTTGACCGGGAGCAACGGCATGGTTTACGATGGACAGCTGATCAAGCTTAACTTCTCCATGGAAATCCAGTGGACCGGTACAGTATCCGGATCCAGCTGGATCCGCGGAGTGGAGATGATTTCTCTTGCGGATGGCGGGTTTGCTCTCTGCGGCTGGACAAACTCGTTACCTTTCAGCGAATCAGATAGATCAGACCTCATGCTATGCAAATTTAATGAAAACGGTGAACTCCTTTGGAACGTAAACCATGGAACTCTTTCAACGGATTACGGATTCTGCTTAACCGGAGTATCAGATGGAGGATTTGCAGTGTCCGGCTGCGTTACCGAGGATCTGTATCAGGGGTGGGTGCTCAAGACGGATTCTCTGGGGAACGTCGAACCGCAGGGAATCGAGTATACTGAAAATGTTGCTTTTTCCATTCATCAGCTGTCCAATCCAATAACAGATGGAAACCTCAGTTTTTTGGTGAATACTCCTGATAGCGGCATGCTCGAGATACGCATCTACGACATGGCAGGAAGACAAGTAACAATGATGCATACTTCAGTTGCTCAGGGAGTAAGTACGATCAATCAAGCGATATCACTTCCTTCAGGGATATATACCGTGCGGGTCACAGATGGGTTAACGGATTCGATATTCCGTTCCGTTGTTCTGGGAGGTTCGCGATGATATCATATCTGATCATCCTCAGTCTTATATCTGACCCATCGATCTACTTCGTTGGTAACAGCTACACAATGTCCGGCGGAGGAATCTACAATCATGTGAAAGAGATATATGACTCTGTTGAATCCGATACACTTTGCGTTGGATATCATGCAACAGGAGGAGCTACATTCCAGATTCACTGGAACAATCCAACCCTGAGAGAAGAGCTTGAATCAGGTGACTGGGATACAATAGTTTTCCAGGAGCAGAGCTGCATGCCTGTAATCTCTCCGGATTTGACGTACACCTACGGAGACAGCCTGGCACTGTTGACTGCTGCGAGCGGGAGTCAGCCCGCATTCTTCATGACCTGGGCAAGGAAGAAAGACCCTCTTATGCTGGAAGGACTTCGCCTTGGATACTCCAGAATGGGTTTTGTCCACGCTTCACCTGTAGCTCCATGTGGCGTTGCATTTGATCTGTTGCGTGTGCATCATCCTGAAATAGATCCTTACTCTTCAGACGGCGCTCACCCTTCAGTTCATGGTACCTACATTGCTGCCTGTGTCATAGCACTGACCATTTACGATGTGGATATCTCCTCCGGAACGGTCTGGCAACCGGCCGGGATCAGTGTTGAGGAGGGAGAGATCATCAGATCATCAGCAGTATCGGCATGTTCTCTGTACCAGCAACCAGGTATAGCAGAAGTCAGATAATATCAGCCAGAAGCAGGAGATTCTTCAATTAACCTTCACCTGCTCTCAACGATAACTCCCCGGGCGCGCAGCCCGTTTCGGGCAGCGACACAGAAGTAAACTCCTGGCGGGAGACCCTCGAATCGAACAGAGTGCGTTCCGGTGGAGAAATATCCTTCCGGAATCTCCTCGATCAGTCTGCCGGAGATGTCCATAAGCGTCAGAACCGGACTGACACCCTCAGCCAGATTCAGGCTGAACTCAAGAGTACCGGATGAGGGATTAGCTAAGGTGGTGAGTGTATTTCCATTGGTACCGGTGGAAGGTGTGATCCCCCCGCCCATGTTGCAGCAGTATCTATGGATCATCCCCATCGAAGGATCGGTGAAATAGAACCGGCACCAGTCCCAGGAAGCTACTCCCACAGCGCTTTCAAACTCTCCGATTATCAGGGATTCATATGATGTGGAATCATAATATAACCTGACCGGAGAAACAGAATCCTCGCAGGCTACAGCAACATAATACGAATAATCAAGCTCTGCTGAAATATCATGCACTTCCGGGCAATCCTCTATTACCAGGAATACTTCCACCGGAGATAAACCTATCGGGGTCTCTACAACGTAAAGAGTTGTACTTGAAGCATCCATTATGAACATATGCTCACTCAATAGAAAATGAGCAAGCCCGGTAATACTTTGAGGACCACTATCCGAAAGATCGTAAACAGCCAGTTCATTTCCCTCAATGTCTATCTTGTGGACAATTCCGGTTCCGCTCTCGGCAAACCAGAGTGTATCGCCGTACGCTGTTAATCCAACCGGCGGATTGGGTGTATCTGGTATTGATATGGTGTCCAGCACAGTACCGTTGTTTTCGTTCATCTTGTACAATACTCTCGAGAGTGAATCAAGAGCGAAGAGATCGCCGTTGTAAGCCAACCCGCTGATATATGGGGAAGGGGAGGGAAAACTGAACTCGATGAACTGCCCGAACGCAGGTAGGGTTGCAATAAGAACCATAGCCAGAATCGGAATCTTCATACGGCACCTCCCATATTTAGACCATCTAATAATAGTAACCGGTTGCGAATTACGTCAAGTTTACAGAGTCGGAAGGGTTTATATATTCTAAAATAATTACACGCTTGGAACAACTGAAATTAACGCAGTTCAAGCGCTCACACAAACGTGAAAAGAGTCGGGATGAACAGACTATTCGCAATAGCAGAGGAACTCCGGAAGCTGGATGTGAAAGCCAGCCGGCTGGCATGGGCCAAGTATACAGCCGGATACGATTTCGGTATCATGGACGTGGAGCGGGAAATACAGACAAAAATGAAAAGCAAGAAGAGCTGGAACACGATACAGGACCTCCTGGCCGCGGACCTCTCCCCGCTTGACCAGAGGCGTGTACAGATAATGGAGATGACCTTCAGGCCGTTCCACCTCTCTGCGAGACTCAATGAGCTGTCTCTGGCTATCCAGGAGAAAACAAACGAACTTTCCTCCGTTCTGAACACACACCGCTGTACCGTTGCAGGCAGAGAGATGACTTCACCTGAGATAGCAAGGATTCTTATATCCGAGCCCGACCGGGATATCAGGAAGAAAGCCTTTCTGGCAAGAACCCAGGTGAACGTTCCTCTGGTGAACGCGGGATTTCTGCAGCTCCTCGATATGAGGAAGGAGTTTGCTCAGGAGTATGGGGCTCCGGATTTCGTTCACTATCAGCTTGAGCAGCAGGAGCTGAACCCGGCTATGTTCGATTCCTGGAGGGATGAGGTAAATTCTGTGGTTCCGCTGATGAGAAAGATTCGCGCAGGTTTCAGCGAGGATATCATCGGCGACCCGATTGTAATGCCCTGGGATGCTGCCTTTATATCCGGGAAGATCGCTCCGGAACTGAACCGGCATGTGAGTATGGCCGATTATCACAGACCGATCAGTGAACTGTTCAGCAAATTCGGCATCGACATAGCAGCAATGAACATTACCTATGACATCTTCCCGAGGAAGAATAAATCCGAGTGGGGATACAACTTCCCTGTAGAGACAGGTGTGGATTCCAGGATACTGGCAAACGTAAGGGACAGGTATTTCGAATTCGGCGTCCTGCTCCACGAGACCGGTCACGCCGTTCACAGCTTTACTACCGATCCGGAAGAGACTATCCTGAATATGGGTATCAGCGGTATCGTCTCGGAGGGAATTGCGAATCTCTTCGGCAGATTCAGCACGCACAAAGCATTCTACTCAGGGTTTTTCAGTGAGAAACCGGAGGAGGCCGGGAGGAATTTCAAGCAGCTTAAGCTTTGGAATCGGGCAAATCAACTCAGAGCTGTATCCAGAATCCTTTTCGATCAGGCTCTCTATCGCAGCAGAATAAAGAACATCGATGATATTCACCAGCTGCTCTGGCAGACGAATATGGAAGTTCTAGGTGAGCAGCCTTACGCTGACATGCCGCTTTGGGCCAGTACGATACACTACACCACACATCCGATCTACTTCCACAATTACCTTCTGGGAGATCTGACATGTGACATGCTGGAGCAGGTTTTCATGGACAGTGAAGGTATCTCTGATCATGCTGAAAGACCTGGAAAGTTCGGCAGGTTCATCCTGGATGAGGTGATCGGTGCGTCCGGGAGGTATCCTTTCCCGGAACTCTTCAGGAGGATCAGCGGCTCCGGCCTCTCGCTCAGATTACTCTCACAGCGGCTGATAGCAGAAGCAGAGGAGCATTAGGATTCCATCAACAGAGGTTACTGAATCAAAGGGGAGTAAAGTGAAGAGAAGAGTGTTGATAACCCTTGCTGTTATTGTTGGAGTGCTGATAATTGCAGGAGGGCTTTTCAAGATCCGCTACGATAAGATGGTCCGGACCTTCAGAGAAGAGAGGGTTGAGTCAGTATACCTGCAGGATATCGATGATGGTGTTTATTCGGGGAGCTTCGGGGATTTCCTGGTTTCGGTTACACTGGACGTAACGGTGTCTGATAACCGGATTGCAGATATTAGCATAATTGAGCAGCGGGGTGGACCCGGCTACGAGGCTTTGGAAACGCTTGATCTTATACTCGAAGCACAGACGCCACTTGTCGATGCTGTTTCAGGTGCAACCGGCAGCAGCAGGTGTATTATGATTGCTGTTTATAAAGCGTTATCTGATAAGGATTTATAAGATTAGAAAGCAGGAGGATAGTATGAGTACGATATTTGAAAGTATGTCTGGAGGCAGCCTGCTCTTTCAGGAGCAGTACGCAATGGCACAATCACAGAAGAACGGCTGGACGAAATCGGTCAATACATGGAAATGTTTAACTGTCAGTCTTTCTGCGACCCACCTTCAGGTAAAACTCCACGGTCTGTTGGGATTGCTGGTCAAGCCATTCAATGCAGATCTTGATCATTTAATTCCCATTACCGATATCAGATCGGTTGAGAAGAGGAAGAGGTATTTCGGATACAATGAAATCTCAGTCGTATTCAGCCTGCCGAAGGGAGGCGAGCGGGAACTGCTTCTTTACCTCAAAAGGGGGGAGGAGTTTCTCAACCTTCTGGGCAGTATGAGAAGTTAAGAGTACCGGTTTAATCTGGAGCTGGTTTCTGTTTCAGAGATGAACCTGTCGCTTTGAAGACAACGATAGCACCCAGTATCACAGGTATGTACAAAAGAAAGAAACGCTGAAGAAGAGTGAAGATTCCAAGCGTATCCGCACTCATGACAGAAGCCATGAGAGCAGCAATACTGAGTTCTGCAACACCGCTCGCACCGGGACTCGGAGAGAAATAGCAGATGAAAAGAACAAGCGTCTGTATGCAGAGAACCTGAACGAAAGCTCCGGATGCCCCCAGCCCGAGCATTATGAAATAGGCAAGGATGAACTTGTTCAGATAGAGTACCCAGGTCAGGAAGATGGCCAGAATCAGGATGAATGGATGCTCAGTAATAAAGAGTTTGCATGAGTCCTTGTACGCGGTTATTTCTGTGATGAATCGATCGGTTATTCTGTTTATTCTGTTCTCGAATTTTGGCAGCCAGGAACAGAGTTTCTTCGAGAGCCATTTCACAAATTTCAGAAAGAGGCTCGGCTTCAGTACCAGCAGTACGACTACAATAAGCTCTGTAACGAATACGATGAAACAGAAGGTGATAAGGCTGTGCATCGTTCTGCTGAATGATGCGGCCAGAACGCTGAGAGCAAGAACTGCAGCGACGATGAAAAAGATCAACGTTCCAAGTAAGTTCAGCAGGCTAACCGAAAGGGATTTCCCAACCGAGACACCTGCCCTGTAGTATATGTACATCTGGGCTGGCCCTCCCGCGCTCTGAGATGGGGTTACCGCCCCCATGAAGATATTAGCGAGGTTAGCCCGGAAACTCACCATGAATTTCATATCCGGAACAAGCTTCATGAAGTAGATGTGGTTCCGGAAAGCACCAAGACACATATCGATGCAAGAGAGAAGCAGTACTAAGGCAAGGTAACCCAGATTGAAGTTCTTGAGTGCGTTCAACGTATCGCCGGTGTGTGTCTTCAGGAATATCGCCGTGAGTGCGATAACGGTCAGAAGGATGAAGATGATAAGTCCTTTGCGGATCTTTGCCCTGTCGAATCCCTTCACTTCCGGCGGCTGGTCCGTTTTCAGCTGTTCCGTAATCTCAGTTCTGTTTTCCTCAGGCAAGTAAAACCCCGTTTATGCTGTCAAGGCGGGACATGAGTCCCGCCTTCATCTTCATGAATGCTATTATTCAGCGATTTTCGCGAACAACACCTGCCAGTCGTTTTACACCTTCAGCGATCTGCTCTTCACTGGCGAAGCTGAAGTTCAGGCGCATACTCTGAAAGTCATCGTTATTGGGGAAGAAGGCACTGCCCGGAACGTATGCGACATTCTCATCAACGGCTTTCTGGAAAAGATCGTCTGCGCTCATCCCATCCGGCAGTGTAAGCCAGAGGAATAACCCGCCCTCAGGTTTTGTCCATTTGACTTCAGGCATGTCAGCGAATTCCTTCGCAAGGCATTCCAGCATGATATCTTTCTTCTTGCTGTAAAGCGCGATTGTCTTCTCAAGCCCTTTCTCAAGGGCACCGTTCACGAGCATCGCATGAGTAATAGCCTGATTGAAAGGCGGTGTGCAGAGGTCAACTGCCTGTTTGGCCATTACCATCTTATCGACCAGCCAGTGCGGTCCGCATGCCCATCCGAGACGGAAGCCGGGAAGCAGTATCTTGGAAAATGTGTACAGGGAGAGAACCATATCCGGGTCCATGGATTGGAATGTGGCCTGATTCTCGCCACTGTATCTCAACTGTCTGTAGGGAGTATCTTCAATAATCAGGTATTCACCCCTGCGAGCGATTTCAAGAATTTCTCTTCTTCTTGCTTCAGGAATGGTCACACCTGCTGGATTCTGGAAATCCGGAATAATGTAAATGAATCTTGGCCTGCGGCCTTCACGTTCAAGTTTCTCTATGGTTTCCTGAAGTTTCTCAGGTATCATTCCGTGATCATCCAGCTCAACACCCACAGAAACTCCCTGGTAACTCTTGAAAGCCTGAAGACCGCCAAGGTAAGTAGGAGAACCGGTTATGCAGGTATCACCAGGATTGAAGAATATTTTTGCAACGAGATCAAGCCCCTGCTGCGAGGCGGTTGTGATAAGAATGTGATCCGGAGAAGTCTTGATTCCGTCGGTCCGCATGATTATCGCGAGATCCTCACGGAGCCTAATATCACCTTCAGTCGGGCCGTACTGCAGTGCTGTGGCATGTTCATTTTCAATAACAGTGTCAACAGCCGCTTCAACATAATCCACCGGAAAAGTAGCAGGTGCAGGTAATCCTCCGGCAAATGAAATTATTCCCGGTTTTGCGGTCAGTTTCAGCAGTTCTCTGATAACTGACCTCTTCATTCCAAGAGCACGGTCTGAAAAGTAATCCTGTCTGTTCACTTATTGACTCCTTTCGGTGACCTTAACGATGTGTTCATATAATATCGTATTATATTCACTGTATGAATATGACCAAATCTGCTGATGTCAACTGACTTGATTCAGCATTGCAGATAATTAAAGAAATGCATGGTACGTACATGCTTACATGGAGGACTCTGATGGCTCGCATTCGAAGCAGGACAATCGCCGGTTTCTGTCTGGCGCCATTGCTGGTATTATCATGCGGGGCGTACGAAGAAGCCGGTGAAAACACTTTGCCCGATCCTGATGGGGTAATAGTTACCACCGATTTCCCAGATACGGCATCAACCGGTGATACCGAATTCATCAGTGCTGCGCATATTCTCATAAAATGGCATACCACGCCGGAAGACAGCGGTTCAGCTGACGAGGATGACGCTATGAGATCTATCCGAAGGATTCAGGATGAAATACTTTCCGGGCAGGTCACATTTGAGGAAATGGCGTTCAATTATTCACACTGCACCTCAGCGGCGGATAGCGGAAGACTGCCCGTTTTTACAAGTGGCGGCATTACCGAGGAACTGGACAGTACGATCGCAGCCCTTGAACCGGGAGAAATATCCGGGATTATCAGAACGCGTTTCGGCTATCACCTTGTGAAACGGTTGGGTAGTTAGTCTTGGAGCTCTATGAAAGCACGGTTGAAGAAGGGGAGAGGGGGCTTCGTCTCGATACATATCTCGTTATGCAGGATGATATAGTAGAGAGCCGGAGTTACATAAGCACACTTATCTCAAATGGACACGTATCCGTTGATGGCGAACCGGTAACAAAATCCGCATTCAATGTTCAGCTTAACCAGGAGATACACCTGGAGATCCCTGATGCGGTTCCTGTCGATATGTCTCCGGAAAAAATTGAATTGGACATTGTGTTCGAAGATGAACATCTGATCGTGCTGAACAAGCAGGCAGGCCTTGTGATTCATCCATCCGGAACCTGCAAGAAGGGAACCCTTGTCAACGCGCTGCTTGCCCACTGTGATAACCTTTCAGGTATATCCGGTGAGCTTCGGCCCGGAATCGTGCACAGGCTTGATAAGGATACCACCGGTTTGATGATGGTTGCCAAGGACAATATTACACATCGCGGCCTGTCGTCTCAGCTTTCCGCAAGAACAGTTAAACGTCGCTATATCGCACTTGTCTGGCATACACCGGTCCCCGATGCGGACAGAATTGATGCTCCCATAGGACGTGATCTTAACAACCGGCAGAATATGACCGTGCTCTCAACCGGGAAACGTGCGGTCACCAACTATCAGGTTCTGCGCAGGTTCAGGCACACAAGCATGATCGAATGCAGGCTCGAGACGGGCAGAACCCATCAGATAAGGGTTCATCTGTCTGTTCGAAAGGGTTGTCCCATAATAGCAGATTTCAAGTACGGTGGGTGCAATCCAAAGGAAATACCCTCGACAGTTCGTAACAGGGAACTGCTGAAAGACGTGCTCCGCATTGCCACACATCAGATGCTCCATGCGGAGACACTCGGCTTCATTCATCCAATCTCAGGAGTTGAGATGGAGTTCAACGAAGCGCCTCCTCTGGAATTCAGGCTGGTGATGAAACGTCTTGAAAAGGACATGAATGACTGATACAGCATATTCAATCCTTCTTTTTTCAGGACTCATCGCAGGCCCTGCTTCAGCATTCATCGTCGACAGCTCGGTATTGCCGTTCTACCTTATATTTCCCCTGATTGGTCTCTGCGGCAAAGCCAGAAGAGGAACATTGAGAATTCTTCTGCTGGTCACCGCTCCAGTATTTGCTTTAGTGTGGGGAGCAGCTTCCGGAAACACTGTTCTGGTGGATAGGTCGCTCAGATGGATAGCTGCCGTTGCTGCTGGGGCATCTATGTCCGGTGCGCTGGGTGCTTCAAGAGCTTCAGAGCTCCTGTTCTCGGTCTCCAGAAGAATGAACTTTGCAGGATTACCTGAGAGCCTTGCCATGGCGGTATCTCTGGCAGGACCTTTTTCAGAGAGGATTAAAACAGTATTCATCGATAGCAGGAAAAACGGCAGGAGTTACGGTGATTCTATTACCCTTGCCCTCTCTTCGGTAACCGAAATAGATATTTCGGAGAAAGGCAGCATGAGCAAACAGAATGCGCTTTCAGCAATTGCAGCCTGTCTGGCCTGGCTGATTCTTCTGGCCGGTATCATGCAGGTATTGTAGATCATGAGTGTAATCAGGATAAAAATGCTGATCGAATATGATGGAACCGATTTCTCCGGATGGCAGCATCAACCGGAGGCAAGAACCGTTCAGGGGGATATTGAAACCGTTCTCGAGAAGCTTTGCATCGACAGGATTGCCATAACAGGATCAGGCAGAACAGATGCGGGAGTGCATGCCCTCGGGCAGGTAGCCCATGCTGACGTGGAGACTGATAAACTTGAAAGGGTTAGAACGGGTTTGCCTGCCATGCTCCCGACCGATATTGCAGTTGCCAAAGTTGAGGAGGTTAACAGTTCTTTTCACGCAAGATTCCAGGCCATTTCAAGACTTTACAGGTACCGCATTGAAAAGAAGAAACACCCTCTCCGGAATAGGTACTCCCATACACTGCCTTTTTCGAGGGAACTTGTTACATCTGATATGCAGAAAGCCGCGGAACTCTCAACTGGCAAGAATGACTGGATGGCGATGGCAAAAGAAGGAAGCGACAACTCCGACTGGATAGTAAATGTCCAAAGCGCAAAGATCATTGAGGATGAGTCAGGCTGGACATTCCTCATCCGTGCCAACAGGTTTCTCAGAGGGATGGTGAGGATCTGGGCGGGAACACTGGTTAATATAGGTTCCGGCGCGGCTCATCCTGAGCTGATAACCGAGCTTCTGCAAACGAAAGACCGCGGCAGGGCCGGTGTATCGCTTCCGGGTAAGGGGCTGACACTTATGGAGGTGAAGTACAATTGAGTACTGATTTCGACAGAGAGAAACTTAAACTGAAATCGCTGTCTGAGCGAACCAGCAAAGTCGATTCCAGCCTTCTGCTCGGGAATCCCAGAAATAAGGATACCGTTGAATTTGTTCGATCACTACCGGACCTGCTCGCGGTTAAGGACATGAAAAAACTCGCCCGCGCAATCATTAAAGCAAAAAACGCTGGAGCTTCAAGGATCATCATGTACGGGGGGCATGTTATAAAATGCGGTCTCGGACCCCTACTGGTGAAGTGGATAAAGAACGGTACGATCAACTGCCTTGCCACTAACGGAGCCGGCACCATCCACGATATTGAAACGGCTCTTTTCGGCGAGACATCCGAGGACGTTGAAGCAGGAATTGCGGACGGCAGTTTCGGTATGTGGCAGGAAACCGGGGAAATCTATTCGAAAGCGATCAATACAGCTTACAGTGATAACCTTGGGCTCGGCGAAGCCCTCGGCAACGAGATCATCCGAAGGAAAGGCAATACCGCTATTAGCCCTCTCGCCGCAGCTTGCGAAGCGGGTATTCCGGTAACCGTACATCCTGCCCTTGGTGGAGATATCATCCATCCCTACCCGGAAGTAAGCTGGGAAAAACTAGCAAAAGCTGCCGAGAAGGACTTTGACATGCTGGGGGAGAGGATCACACACATGACCTCTGGCGTGGTCATAAACGCAGGATCCGCTGTGATCATGCCGGAAGTGTTCCTTAAACTTCTGACATCAGCAATCAATCTGGGTTACGATATCAGTGATATTACAGCTGCAAGCTTCGACATGATAATGCAGTACAGGCCTTTGAACAATGTAGTCCTGAGGCCGACCAGAGCTCTGGGAGGAGAACAGATAGTTCTTACCGGTCATCATGAACTGATGCTCCCGCTGCTGGATGTATTCCTGGAAGCAGAGGAGGGTGGTAATGTATAAATCTATACTATTCCTGATTCCCGTTCTAATTCTTTTCGCATGCGGTGATACCGTTACACCGGATAATACCGATCAGACCGCCGAAACAGGCTCCATCGATCCCTACGGTGATCCTCCCGGTTACACGGGAGACCCGTTTGAGAATTTTCCTGAACCTGTAAGCATGACAATTCCCGGGGAAGAAGTTCCAATTGAATACGAGGAAGAGATACTGTCAGGAACACATTTCACGGTTCAGATATCAGCGGCAACAAACGAGGAAACCGCAATACGTCTGATGGAATCGGTTTCCGCAGAAATCAGTCATCCTGTGTTTATCGATCATCAGGGAGGTTTCTGGAAAGTCAGAGTAGGTGCCTTTCCGGCCATGGAAGATGCCGCTGCTTACACGCAGGTTCTTGTGAACATGGGTTTCACGGATGCCTGGGTCACAACAAGAGAACCCTGACCTTGACAAAAGACCCTCTAATTGCGATATATCCAACCGCTCCGGCATCGGAGTCTGATACAGAATAAAAGTGCTTTTAGAAATAACTTGTGCGGGAAACCGAACATCTGTAAGGTTCCCCGCTCGAACGAGAGCGTTAGCAACATAACCGAGCGGGAATAGCTCAGTTGGTAGAGCCCTACCTTGCCAAGGTAGCTGTCGCGGGTTCAAGTCCCGTTTCCCGCTCCATTCTTAGAAGGCGAATAGCGTTAAAACTGTTCGCCTTCTACTATTTTACGCGGGGATTCCGTCAAGTTATTCTCTCAAGCTCTCCATATCCCGCTCCAGAAGGTATTCCCCACCGCGGGGACGTCGGCAGAAAGATGTAAGTATCAGATATCCTCTAAACGGGAATCAATGAATTCATCCCACCTCAGCTCCCATGAATCCATCAACTCGGTCTTCTCCTCTTCGGTCATTGCTGCGTCCTCAATGGAGTTCATAATCAGACACTTCACATCAGCAAGGGATAAATCCCAGGCCAGAACGGCAACAACGAAATCACAGGTAACCCCGTTTGAGCCGAAGATTGCGGGATCATCAGGATTTATTGAGATGCGGATTCCACTGCGCATAAGCGGAACTGCTGGATGGTTCCGGAGATCAGGTACATATCCGAGGACCTGGTTACTGATAGGACATATCTCAAGAGGGATTCCATCTGAAGCGTACATGGATGCAAGTTCCGGCAGCTTTTGAAGCTCGATACCATGACCGACACGCTCGGCCCCCAGAAGGTATGCATCTATCATGTTGTTGTTCACTGTTCCTGGATAAGGTCCTGTTAACGATACCGGGGAATCCGGTACTCCTGTTGGAAAACTGCTCTCACCATCGTGAAGGTAAAGCGGCAGTTCGAAACCGTACTCTGTCATTGAGTATTCGCGTGCTTCCTCCATCATCGGAGCCATGTAGAATGCTGTTGCGCCTTTGTCTTCTTCCGAGTAGACATCGGCTCCAACAACAATATCCGGGTACTGAGCCATGAGATCTGCAGCAGATTTCATGCTTCCTGTTATACGGTTTCGAAAATCATCAATGGTTTCACCCGGGTAAATGTATCTGGAATCGCAGTAAACGATTCGCAGAGTGATGTCTATACCCTGTCCGGCAAGACTGTCTACAATACCCTGATAGAATTCTACACCCCCCGCAGATGGTGTGTGTGAGCGAAGCTCAATATGCTGAACATTCTCGTTCACAGCGTAATTATAGAATGCCTGATAAATGTAATGAGTGCCTGCGTCAGGATCGGCAAGGAGTCCATGCACCCTCCCGAATATCCTTTCGAACTCGGCCCATATATCCTCTAAATGCTCATCGCTTTCATCGATCACTATGTAGTCAATCAAACTGTCCCGCATAGCTGCCTGATCGGGAGCTGTTGCCAGCAACTGCGGCACAGAAAGCCACTCATCACCCGGTATTGAATCAAGAAAGAGCCGGAACGATTTGGATGCGGGATTGAAGTAGCAGTCGTTCCTGCTTGAAACAGAATCGAAAAGTGCAAAGTAATCTCCCATGGCGCTGGGGTGAACATGCAGAACAGCTCCCTTGGGTATAGCGAGTAAGAATTCGTACAGGTCCGTTCCCATGTAATCTTCCCTGACCAGCGGGAAGAACTGACTGACCCAGGGATTCCAGGGTTCCTGTTGCCCGACAGCATCAGCTTTTAACTCTTCGAATATGGAATCAACCAGCATCTCTTCCGAAGAGAGTTCAACTATTGGAGCTATCTGCCTTAGAACAGCTTCTCTTGAATCAGCGTAATTAGTTGTCAGCAATAATGATATAATGAGCATGGTCATTTGAATTCTCCTAACTTAGAGTCACTTCATATCAGACAATCATAGCGTCTGAAAGTGAGCCTGTCATGAGAATACTGTTGACTGCAGTGATGCAGAAAGGCGGGGTGAATAATCACCCCGCCTGACTGATAGAACCAGGAACTAGAATGTAGCTTTAATCGCACCCCATGTCGACTGCTGAAGAGCAGATGTACCCCACATGAAACCGAGAATGTTCTCCCAGAGCGGAACGCTTTCATTAGCGTATGCAGGAGTATATCCACTGATGACACTGTGCCCATCGTTAGCAACACAGATACCAGCTTGCCCTGCAGCTGGTGAGGCTGTCCAACCGGTTACGGGAACTGCATCCGAAACGGTAAACATTGCGTTCAGGATACCAAGACCTGGATCAGCCCAACCCCAATCGGAGATTCCATCTGTGATAGGATGTCCTGGATCCCAGTCATAGTGAGGAATAACCGGAGCACCGAAACCTGTGTACCCGGTGACACCCATGTTGTTTGCAAGAGTACCCTGACCGGCAGTTCCGGAAGACCACTGCCACGTTGATGCGAAGATCCTTGCTGCACCGGTGTCGTAAAGATCGATGACACCTCCCCAGTACAGATCGTTGCCATTAGCGTACCAGGATTCAATAACGATTATATCCCAACCCGCACCAAGCCCGTCCAACGCGGAATTAAAAGCAGCCTGCTGTCCGCCGGGTTCACCTGAGTAGGCTTCTATGTTTGCAGATGGCCAAAGGTTGCCTGCTGCGACTTGAGACGCAGTTCCGAAACCGGCAGTTTCATCGTAGTAGATGAGAACATTAGCAGGATCCTGGGCACCTGCTACAGCGATAAGTACCAGTATTGAACAAACAAGAAACTTCATTAAGTAACCTCCTTATATGTTGAGAATAGATTTCCTTACTAAGTAAAGTTACAAACTGCAGTAAGCATAGTCAAGTATATAATACTGACACAGTGATTTCTGAATTCAGTAACTGCCGGATTCTCAGCCCGTCTGACGTTTCTGGATTCACAAAAGGTAGTTATATATGAAGGCATGGCATTATCCGGGTTCGAAAAATGCTGCGCAGTATATGCGTTCGACACGGGAATAAGGAGTATGAATGGAAAACACTGTATTCAACAGGACGGAGAATGACTCCGGCGGGCGACGAATAAGTAAGAAGGTCTATAATCTTGTGATAGGGCTGGTCCTATGCTGGGGTTTCTTCGCAAGCTGGCTGATTGTCAAGATCATTCCCTATAAATCGCTGGTTGATATCAATATCTGGGTGTTTTTCCTCGGTTACTTTGCATCCTGTTTCATTGGCTTCTTCATTTTTACAAAATCTGTGAATCCATTTATCAGTTTCATTGGTTACAACTTCGTTGTCGTTCCATTCGGGTTGATCATTAATATCGTGGTGTATCAGTACGATCCCGGCCTTGTTCTTGCCGTCATACGTGTAACTGGCCTGGTGACAATTGTTATGATGATCCTAGGGTCCCTTTACCCGGCGTTCTTCAACAAAATCGCAAGAGCGCTTTCAATTTCACTGATTATCGTGATCATTGTTGAATTGATAGAGATCCTTATCTTTCAGATACACCACGGCATCATCGATTGGATCGTTGTTGTCATCTTCTGTGGTTATGTTGGTCTTGATTGGAGCAGAGCGAATCAGATACCTAAGACACTGGACAATGCAGTCGATAGCGCAGCTTCACTATACATGGATATCATCATTCTGTTCCTCCGGATTCTGAGGATAATGGGAAGACGGAATTAGGAGTAGTGAATGGATTACAGCATTGTTTCTTTAGAAGAAAGATATGACTTATTTGAAAGACAGGATAAAATATGTGAAGAAGTATGGCCTGAATTTATGCTTCATGACACTATTGCAAATACCTGTTGGATGAAATTTGTAGAAGCCTTCAAAAAGTTTCAATTACTGTTAATGGATGAAAATGAAATACTGGCCGTTATCAATACAGTCCCGCTGCATTATGACGAAAGCATTAATGAGCTTCCGGATAAAGGATGGGATTGGGGTGTTTTAAAATCACTAACAGATTACGAAACCGGAAAACAACCGAATATTCTAATGGGAGTCCAGATTGTAGTAAATAAAAACCATCAGGGAAAAGGGTTGAGTTCGCTTGCCGTTAAGGAGATGTCAGATCTGGCCAGAAGAACTGGTTTCAATAAGTTGATAATACCTGTCAGACCCAGTGAGAAGCATAAATATCCATTAATACCGATGGAGGATTACATACGCTGGAAGGACGAGAATGGGTTGCCCTTTGATAACTGGCTGAGAGTTCATATCAAAGCAGGCGGGCGAATTGTAAAGGTTTGTACAAAAGCAATGTACATTCCCGGAACAGTCGATGAATGGAAAGTATGGGCAGATATGGATTTCCCCGGATCCGGATCATACATAGTCCCGGGTGCTCTTAATCCAATATTGATCGACATTGAAAGCAATGAAGGTATTTATATTGAACCGAATGTATGGATTCTTCACAAAACAGAAAGTGATTAACAGACTGTTCCATCTGGAGAAAACATGACGGATTTGTACGAGGAAAGGTATGAAAGAGCTGGTTACTACTGGGGCACGAACCCATCCCACTCATGCTATAGGGTATTACAGATGCTGCCTCCCGATCGACCGCTGCGGCTTCTCGATATCGGGTGTGGAGAAGGTCGGAACGCTGTTTTCTTTGCCCGCAACGGTTATCAGGTTACGGCTTTCGATACGCAACCAAGGGGCATTGAGAAGACGAAGCAGCTTGCTGCCGATGCCGGTGCTCCGGTTGAGGCATTTGTTGCGGACATCAACGAGTTCCGTCTCACCGAGCCGTTTGATGTATTGTTTTCGACAGGAGTACTTCAGTACATTCCGCCCGGGCAGCGAAAGGACCTGTTCTCGAACTACCGTACATTCACCAGTCCCAGCGGGCTGAACGTGTTCTCGGTCTTTGTGAAGAAACCATTCATCGGCAAAGCTCCCGATGCTGAGAAAACTGCATACAAGTGGATTTCAGGAGAAATACTGACCTATTACCATGAGTGGAAGATAGAATACTGTACCGAGGAGATTTTTGAATGCATGTCCAGCGGAGTACCGCATAAGCACGCAGTCAACAGGATTATTGCCAGAAAAGAAACCAGTTAGATAACAGGAATGATACAACGAATCCATATTTTCGGAGCATCCGGATCCGGGACAGTTAATGGAGGTTATGATGAATGTACTTGCTATCATGGGCAGCCCTCGAAAAGGTGAAGCAACAGATCTTCTGGTCGATAAGGCAATAGAGGGTGTAAGATCGAAGGCTTCAGACTGCAACGTGAAGAAACTGAACCTGATCGACTATGATATTCAACACTGCCGTAATTGTCTTATATGCAGGGATAGCAGAACCACTGAACCTGTCAGTAAGTGTTCCATCCGTGACGATATGGATCAGATTTGTATAGATGTCCTTGATTCGGATGCCCTGATTTTCGGAACACCTGTACATATGGGATATGCCACAGGGTTGATGATGTCTTTTCTTGAGAGAATCTGCTGGGTTTTCGCGAAACCAGAAAAGAACATCTTAAGCATACGAGGATGTCCCCTTCCAAGATCTGATAGGAAACGCAAGTCAGTTACAATCGTCACGTCAGGAATTGTACCACCAATGTACAGAAAACTCTGTAATCAAGCTGCCCCTCTTATAAAAGGGGTTATTAAAGATTCGCTGAATGCAAGAACAGTAGGGGATATGTACGCAGGTGATATTGAGCACAAGGGTGTTGAATGCTATTTCGGCAAGGCCTTCAAACTGGGCAGCAAACTTGTATAGGTGCTAGTGACCGCCGGGCAGTCATCGCGAAAGAGCCAGCTAGTGCACGATTGAGTAGACTGTTTATAGTTCTGTCTGATAACAGAGAGCATAATATCCGGATTCTGGAGGTATGGAATGAGATCACTTTACAGTTTGATCTTTCTGCCCGTTATTGCTATTTCGATTGTACTTTTTCCGAATGAAGCCCAAGCAGATGATTACGAAGCTTTTTCTTTCGTAGTATTCGGTGACAACAGACTCCCGGGTTATTTCCCATTCAATGAAAACCAGATTGAAGAACTCGAGCAGTGCTTTGAACAGATCATGCTGTACGCTTATGGTCCGGATGCGCAGCTGGAACATGAACTGAGTTTCGATCCTGCAACCGGGGAACTGGACTGGTTCAAGGTGTGGCCGGTGGGTATGCCTGATGCCTACACCCTGTCTGTGTTGAAAAATGGATGGCCGCGTCTGATGCTGCGAGGACCCGGTGCGAGTATTGTGCTGCGCTCAGAGGGACAGGCCTGGGTATACAACAGTATCATTGAACTTATCAATGAGGGAGCAGAGGATCCTCTGCTGGGTCCATCATTCTGTCTCAATACAGGAGATATGACCTATTTTGGTTTCTTCGGAACATCCAGGGATGAAAGTCCATTCTGGAATGACCTGTATGAGCGATTTCTGACCAGGCTTCCGGAGAGCAATCCAGAAGGGCTTCCAGGACGATACTTCCCCGCTTCTGGGAATCATGAAACCTGGCTGGATGAAAACCTTGTTGGTCTCCTCTCTACGGTACCGTATCTCTCAGAAATGGGTTTCACGATCGATAACCGGGTTTACATGTTTGATTATGAAGGTTGTCGGTTCATCTTCCTCGATACCGGTGATATGGATTACCGGAATCCATCCGAATGGGGAGGTAACTATCCGGGATTCCAGGTACAGATGGATATTCTAACCGGCTGGCTTGGGGAAGCTGTTGATATTGGCAGCAGACAGGTATTTGTCACGTTTCATAATCCTTCATTCTGTCAATCCGGATTCGGACCTCTGCCGGAAGAACACAATCCGCACTATTACATAGAACCTTATGCATCTGATCTGAGTATCACGGTGTTCAACGGACATGTACACACAACGGAATTGTATGAAGTTGAAGGAATTCGGTACCTTGTCCTGGGCGGTGGCGGTGGTGAACAGGGACATGAAGCAGTTCCTCAATCGGATAACTACCCTGAGGAAATGTACTGGAAAGGTAATCAGAGAGTAGAGGACTACAACTACCTTCTGGTACAGGTAAGTGACGATGGATTGAGCATGCAGCTTCAGCGCTATCGACCCGAAGCCGAGAATCCTTACGAATCCGTGGAACTGTATGAATAACACTTATGAGATCTCCTTTGTGACAGTGGGGATAGCTTTCTGCTGAGAGATAGTGTATTCTGTTTCCACTACTGAAATCGATGTTGGGTGTGATAGAATAAGTGGAGCCGAATTGATTAAAGTAATATCATTCGATGGTGACATGACCTTGTGGGATTTTGAGAAGGTCATGAGGCACTCACTTACAGTTACCCTCGAGGAACTGCGGCATCACATTCCTGGCCGGTCGTCCGCAGCTTTGACAGTGGACAGGATGATAGAGATTCGCAACTCAGTTGCAGCCGAATTCAGAGGAAAGACAACCAACCTTGAAGAGATCCGGTTTCATGGATTCAAACGCACATTAGAATTCATCGGCTGCTCGGATGATACACTCGCGACCAACCTGAATTCGTTATACATCAAACACCGGTTCGAGGATATCGAGCTGTATCCGGATGCTATCCCGACCCTGGATATTCTCCGTTCGGACTTCACCATCGGACTTCTGTCCAACGGCAACGGCTATCCGGAAAGATGCGGGCTTCCAGACCGCTTCAGTTTTGTGGTGTTCTCGCAGGATGTCGGAGTCGAGAAACCTCACTCAGGAATGTTTCTCGAAGTCTGTCGGCATGCCGGCTGCGATCCTCGTGAACTCATGCACATCGGGGACTCACTGGAATCGGATGTTGCCGGTGCGAACGGAGCCGGAGCCGTATCGGTATGGCTCAATCGAGACAACAGAGAAAATGAAACCGGCATAGTACCCGATCACGAGATTCGATCCCTTTTAGAACTCGCAGAAATTACAGAAGAATGAAACAGATGATGAGTGAGTGGGTAATGAATCTCCAGCAGGACCTTGGTGTCCTGACTGAAGTCTTCTCCACAAGAGCAGGCAGCACTCCTGCCCTTCTTCCCGGTGAGCGGAGAACCGTTGCCGTCCTATTCACTGACCTCAAGGGTTTCACCAGTATGTCCGAGAAACTCGATCACGAGATCGTCCATTCCATCATGAGCGGAGTAATGGGGGGATTATCACGACTGGTTGAGTTCCATGGCGGATACGTCGACAAATTCGAAGGTGATCGGATCATGGCTCTCTTTGGTGCAGAGAAGGCTCATGAGAACGATTGCGTTCGTGCAGTATCGTGTGCTGTCAAAATGATCGACATGGTGCAGGAGTTCGCTTCCGTGCTTCGTGACAGGGGATTTTCAATCGATGCCAGATCAGGCGTGAGCTACGGTGATGTAACCGTTGCACCCGATCCATCCGGCCACATGACCGCTACTGGAGACGAGGTGAACATCGCTTCCCGTCTGGAAGAGACGGCAGAGACCGGGAGCGTCCAGGTCACTGAAGCTGTAAGAAATACTGCCGGCGGGCTTTTTGAATGGGAGGATCTGGGTCTTGTCTCCGTCAAGGGAAAGAAGGAGGCTGTGCATGCATTCCGGCCGACCGGACCCGGCATTGCACAGATCGAGCGATGGGAGAGAGCGAAAAGACTGGCCTCTGTTCCGTTTGTGGGTCGCAAAAATGAACTGGCCGAGCTGGAGAAACTTCTTCAAATGCAATCCGGGGCTGCCACCAAGTACAACAGGCGCGGAGGTGCAAAACACATCTTCATTGGTATCCAGGGGGTAGCAGGTATCGGCAAGTCCCGTCTTATTTTTGAACTGCGGAAAAGTATCGAGGCTCGCTCCGATAGAACACTGGTCCTTAAAGCCGGCTGCGCCTCATACGCTCAGCCTTCTCTTTTGCTGATCCTGGCAATGATCAGAAACCGGCTCGCTATTGTGTCGACAGAATATCCCTCCGAGGAGACATTGAGAAGCAGGCTGGAGAGCCTTCTGCGTGATTCTGATGCAGGGGGAAGGATCAGGGAGGATTCAATCGACATTCTCGTTTCACTGCTGTCATCCAGGAGCGGGAACCTTCAGTTTTCCTCCACTGATGAACTGGAGGATGATACCAGACTTCAGGTGCTGTCTTCCATTGCAGACCTTATGCGCGTGCTGTCAGACAATTCAGACAGACTAGTTGTCATACTGGATGACATCCACTGGATAGACTCCTCATCGCGTGAAGTAATAGAGTTTCTGGCCACCAACTGCGATACCAGGCTGCCCATTCTTTTCATTCTGATTTACAGGCCCGAGCCTGCTCTGGGAATAGACATGATAGGCGGCCTGTCCGAGGAGTACACATCCACACTGGAGATCATACTCGAGGAAATAGACCCTGAGAGTTCCCGTGAGCTTATCCGGTACCTGCTTGGAACCGGGGATTCATCAGAACCTGCCATATCCGGCGATATCATCGACTATCTGCTTGAATCATCCGGGAGAAATGCCTTCTTCATCGAAGAGCTGGTTCTCGGCCTGATCGAAACCGGCCTGCTGGAGCTTGACACCGATCGCGGGTGGATGCTTAATGCGAGCCCGGAATCGATTGTAATTCCGCAGAGCATCAAAGGCCTGATCAGGGCCAGAACGGATCAGCTGCCTTCTGAGCCGCGAAGGCTGCTTCAGATCGCCTCCGTCCTGGGTGAGCAGTTCGATCCAAGGGTACTCTTCCAGGTGGCTGATAATACCGGTATGGATGACAACCCCGATGAATCTTTCAGAGAACTCATTGAAAGAGGTTTCCTCGAACCTGACAATGAAAATCCTTCTCTTTTCGGATTCGAGCATGTGCTTGCAAGAGATGCTGTATACGAGACTATTCTCAGACGAAATCGAAGGTTCCTCCACTCGCTTTGTGCGGATACGCTCATTGAACTTGAACAGCAGAATCCCGATCTTGCCTCCGTAATAGCCCTGCACAGGGCCGATGCAGGGCAGACCGGGAAGGCGATACCCTGGGGCAAACGGGCACTGGATCTTGCTGCAGAGCGCTATGACAGAGACGCAGTACTCTTCTGGTCGGAAAGGCTCGAGAACTGGATCCGTGCGAGACTTGATTCGGCGGATGATGCAATGCTCCTGATCGAAGTATTGCGGAAGCGTCAGACGATAGAGGGTTTGAGGCTTGAACGACAGGCGCAGCATGCAACATTGGAGAAGATCGATAGCCTTATCACGGAGTGGAATCTCTCGGACATGCGGGCCGGATACTTAATGTCAGTAGGAAGTATGCATAGGAATGCGGATGATCTTTCAGAAGCTCTTGAGAAATTCGAACAGGCTATCGAGCTGTTCAGGGAATCCGAAGATAGAAGCGGGATCGCGCGTGCTACAAGTGCTATTGCCATGTGTAATAAACAGATGGGGCGTCTCGAACAGGCAGCAGAAGAGCTGGCGTATTCCATTTCACTCTTCAGGGAACTCGGGGAAACGCAGAATATTGCCATAGCGCTCGTCAGATTCGCATCCACGATGCATCTTCTCGGTCGATACGATGATGGTCTGGAAATCCTCGGAGAAGCCCTCCAGCTTGCACGGGAAGAATGTATTAAAACAGTAGAGGCTGATATACTCAGTCAGAGAGGAGTGCTGCAGCATTTACTGAGGCAGCATGAACAGGCTCTCCAGAGTCAGCAGGATGCACTGACCATTTCCCGTGAAGTGGGTTACAGATACGGTGAACTCTCCGCGCTGAACAGTATGTGCAACGTGCTGAACAGAATACCCCGGTTCGATGAGGCCAGAAGAATCGGTCTGGAAGCTCTGAAAGCCAGCAGGGAACTCGGAGTGCGCCGGACCGAAGCAAACGTTCTCTGTGGTCTCGGACTCACCGAGTTGGGTGATAGCCGATATCAGGAAGCTTACGATTACTTCGGGGAGTCATTGGAAGCTCACAGGAGGATAAGGAACAGACCTGGACAGGCCGCCGTACTCTGGAACCTGGGTCTTGCTGCCTTTGATCTGCTGCGTTTCGAGGATGGGGTGGAATACTGCAGGAAGTCGATGGAACTCTATAAGGAGATAGGGAACAGGAAGCGAGTGTCAGTCAAACTCCTGATCCAGTCCATAACCCTCACCGAAATGGGAAGAGTTAACGAAGCCTTGGCCTGTCTTGAGGAGTACGAAAGCGATTACATCGATCTTGATGATTCATTTGCCCGGCTGCGGGTCAGCTGCGCCAGGGCAGATATTGCGCTTCGAAAGGGAGAACTGAAGAAGGCCG
The DNA here is from genome assembly GCA_023138735.1 of Candidatus Aegiribacteria sp. Classification (GTDB taxonomy): domain Bacteria; phylum Fermentibacterota; class Fermentibacteria; order Fermentibacterales; family JCC-6; genus Aegiribacteria. The sequence continues at coordinate 39,276 of JAGLOY010000016.1, forward strand.
AAGATTTCTACAACAGGACTCTTGAGATAGCACGCGAGATGAATGTTAATGAACTGGTTGCAAAGTCTCTCCAGAACATAGGCATGATCAGGCTCGAGCAGGGAAGACCAGAGGAAGCGAGAGATTACCTCCAGAGGGGTTTCGAAGCACTTGATGGAAGTGAATACCTGGAAACTTTCATTGCCTGCGCGGAGTACTTGCTTATGGCAGGCAGGAACGAAGATGCCATCCATTTTGCAAGGAAGGCATATTCAAGGGCTTCCGCTGCCGGTAACATGAAAACCAAGAAAAGGTCACTAGAGATCCTTGAAGAACTCGGAGAGAATGTAAGAAAAGAAATTAAGTCAATCTGATCAATCTATCCGGCTCACCATGTAGGCTATTCCACCACCTATAATTCCCACAGATGTCAGACCCATGCCCCCATATGATCCAAAACGCAGAGCTATCTGAAGTACCTGATCATGATCGGATTCGAAGGTATCAACAAAGTCCAGTCTTGTGGCAATGCCCACCCAGTCTCTCCAGCCGACAGAGAACTCTACTGTGTAGCCGGCGAATCCATCGGGAAACGGGCTGTCCATTAAGATAAGGCCTGGAGAGAGATCGAGATGGAAGTCGCTGTCAATGTGGTATCTGAGATTTCCCCTGATGCCAAACTGGCTGTGCCAGCCGTCTGGACTATTGTAAGCACTGAAGAGGACGGATGGCCCCAGATCATAGCTTTCATTCAGAACGAACATCCAGCCAAGACTGGTTGTCATATCAAAATCACGAGTGATCATGTTATCGGGCTGGCTGACCTGCAGGCCGATATAGAAATCAGTTATGGGGTAGGACGTGCAGTTGCTGCTGTAGTCGTAGCGTATGCACACCTCCCCGGACACGATTGATACGATAAATAAAAGAAAAAGACAGAGTTTTACGGAAATTGTTTTCATTGATTTCCCCTCAATAATTTACATACTGATCCCCTTTTTCGACCCTGTTTTGATTATATGATGACTTCCGCAACAATAAAAGGAGCTTTTTTGAGCATAATGAAAGCTGATTCCTGGTTTTGCTGCGATTTGCCACCAACACAGTATTCCTCATATGATTAAGGTGCACTGGATTTACCCGGCAGAGCAGCGCTATAGAAATTCAGACAGGGGGACGCATGCAACACAGTGAGTTTCATTTTGAGGGGACGAATGGTGTATATCTTTTCGCTCAGTGCTGGCTGCCGGATGTTTCCCCACGCGCTGTGATTGTTATTGTTCATGGAGTTGGTGATCATAGCGGTCGATACATGAACATTGTTAACCACATGGTCTCTAATCAGATCGCTGTATACGGGTATGACCACCGGGGGCACGGAAACTCCCCGGGCCAGCGTGGTCATATAAACTCGTGGGGAGAATACCGCGGTGACTTATTAAATTACATCAATGTAATCAGTTCACTGCAGTCGGGCAGCCTCATGTTCCTGCTGGGTCATAGTATGGGGGCTCTGATTGCACTGGACTATGTCCTCTGGGAAAATGAGCAGATAGAAGGAGCCATTATCTCCGGAGCACCCATTGAGCCGGTAGGTATTGCTAAACCTTTTAAGATTGCACTTGCTCGATTTCTCTCCCGCATTTACCCGGGATTTCCTATTGATCTCGGTCTGGATCATGATGCCATATCCCGTATCCCGGAAGTAGTGAAGTCGTATCGGAAAGATCCGCTTGTCCATGGGAAAATAAGCGCTCGATGGGGAACTGAACTGTTATCCGCACTCGAATCTGTGAAGATGTGGGGGGAGAGTATTAATACTCCGCTTCTCATGATTCACGGCGGAGCCGATCGAATGAATTGTGCTGAAGGCGCAAAGAAGTTCTTCGAGCGAATTCAATCGCATGATAAGGAATTCATAAGTTACCCCGAATGCTATCATGAGCTGCATAACGATCTGGATAATGAAGTAATGCTGAATGATCTGCTGAATTGGATAAACCAGCACAATGAAGAATGAACCTGTCTGGGAGAGCTCAGAGAATGGCAGCAAACCTGATAAGGAACAATGCAGACTGCGAAACCACACCTGGGTTGCATTCTTCTTCCGGAGCGGTCGTCTGGCTTACTGGGAGTGTACCGGCTGCGGAAAGACCGATCGGGATATAGAACAGCTGCCCAAAAGAGTTGATCGAATAAGTGGATGGATCAGACATCCTCCCAGACTTGTCGCATATGGACCGCGACCACCGGCCAGTACACGGAAATGGATTACGACTGAGGGTTTGATCCTGACCGAAGGTGATCCAGGTTCCATCCACTTTGTCGGTCTGCCAATTCCTGAAATCACCGAGGCACACACTTACCTGCTTCTTGAAAAGAGCGGAGAGATCAGAGAAAAATTTGAGCCGATCCGGGAGCATCCCTGTCAGTACAATGACCATTTCTGGCTGACAAGGTATCAGGTTATTGATAATGAACTGGTACGATTCAGAGCTCATTGCTTTGAAGAGAGTACTTTTGAGACACCGTTCGCACAAGAACCCAAACAGAAGGTCATTTTATCCGGATTGAAATTGTTACCCAGGAAAAAGATCAGTGTACTGTTTTTATGCACAGGGAACTCCTGCAGGAGCCAGATGGCGGAAGGTCTCTGCCGCCACTTCAGAGGTGATGTACTTGAACCGTATTCGGCGGGAATCGAGAAACACGGGCTCAACCCTCTCGCTGTAAAAGTAATGCGCGAAATTGGCATCGATATCTCCTGTCAGAGAAGCAAGACCGTGGATGATCTTGGCGACAGTGAATTTGACTACGTGGTTACAGTGTGCGGTCATGCGAACGAGAGCTGTCCCTTCTTTCCTGCAGGAACGAAGGTGATTCATAAGGGATTTGATGACCCGCCGAAACTGGCAGCAGAAGCCGTAAACGAAGAGGAAGCGTTAATCCATTATCGCTGCGTTCGGGATGAGATCAGGGAATACATATTGACGTTCCCAGTCGCACTTAATGTATCAATCTAATCCTTTATTTGCTTTCCCTCTTTGATTTTAGTATAATTGAACTTCGATGGTTCTCATCGAACCGAGCATCCCAATATTTAACAGGGGCGCCGATTGCCGCGTTTAGTGCGGTCCTTTCTTTCCCACGTGTCCGGCGGGTAGAGATTTGTATAACCCCGGACCAGGAAAAATAATGCAGAAACAACTACACACTAGTGCGTCTAATAAACGCACAGACCATTCCACAATGTTACCGAAGCCCCAGCTTCCAGAAGGCGTCTTCAGGGATCTGATTCCCAGTATCAGACGTTCTTTGGCCGCGGAGGGGTATGTAACACCAACGCCTATTCAGGAGCAGTGCATTCCGCACCTTCTTAAAGGACGGGACCTTCTGGGTGTCGCCCAGACAGGCACCGGCAAGACTGCCGCATTTGCTCTGCCGCTGTTGCAGCGGCTTTCCGGCAACTACCGTAAATCCCGAATGGGAACCCCCAGAGCGCTTATCCTCGCTCCCACTCGTGAACTCGCAGCGCAGATAGGGGAGAGCATTGGGACTTATGGACGCTTTTTACCTATCAAGCATTCAGTGATCTTCGGTGGTGTCAAACAGTTCCACCAGGTGAAAGCCCTTAACAAAGGGGTCGATATTCTCGTGGCAACCCCGGGCCGTCTGCTTGACCTTATGCAGCAGGGATTCATACATTTGAATGAGGTGGAGGTCTTCATACTCGATGAAGGTGACCGGATGCTCGATATGGGCTTCATACCCGATATAAAGAAGATATTGTCCGAAATTCCAGCCGAACGTCAGACTCTGTTTTTCTCGGCCACTATGCCTCCGAAAATGGTGAGTCTGGCCAGCAGCATGATCAACAATCCCGTGAAAATTACCATCACACCAGACCAGCCGGTAGTAGAGAGTATTGACCAGAAGGTACTCTTCGTCGGAAAAAAGAACAAGGATGACCTTCTGGTTTCACTGTTGCGCGATCCTTTGGTCTACAAAGCACTCATTTTCACTCAGATGAAACATACCGCCAACCGTGTGGTGCAAAAGTTGTCCGCAAAGGGCATTCCCGGTGCTGCTATTCACGGGAACAAAAGCCAGGCAAGCCGAACCAGGGCGCTTAATGATTTCAAGCGAGGCCGTTGCCAGGTGCTGGTCGCTACTGATGTTGCAGCGAGAGGATTGGATGTGGATGATATTACCCATGTAATCAACTACGATCTCCCAATGGAGTCCGAGACATATGTACACCGTATCGGGCGTACAGCTCGGGCGGGAGCGGATGGTAGCGCCATTTCGTTCTGCTGTGCCGAGGACCGTGCTTATCTGCGGGAAATAGAACACCTTCTTGGTAAGCAGGTGCCAGCTGAGATGGAGCACGCTTATCATTGCAATGAAGCCTTCCGATCCAGTCTACCTGCCCCGAAGAATTTCGGTCGCGGTAGTGGCGGCAGACGTCCCCGGAGCAACAGTACTCACTCCCGCAGCAGAAGAAATAATCGCGGTATGCGCTAAAACCTGACAGCAGCTGTCAGGGAAGATCGTATCTGTAGAGCTCACCACTCCAGGAAGAGAATACAAGGCTCTTTTCGTCCGGGGTTGCAACGATCGTGGTCCAGCGGTCAATGAAATCTTCAAGGCCGCTCAGAGTATCAGCTTCTTCGCTGCTGAAGTCGGTCCAGTCGATATATCCAAGTAGAACTGTGTGACTGATCCCGCCCCGGCTGTAAATGTAACGCCCGTCTTCAAGCCTGCCGAACACCGAAATCGGTTCACCCGGATTGATAACCTCGGTTCCATCTGAATATCGCAGAATTTGCTGATCATTGTCCTCTGCAAGACCCGCATCGGAAAGAACCCATGTATAGATTATTTCATTGCCCGAATAAGTCGTATCGTGCATAAACACCTCCCCGGTTACAACATCAGCTATCATGTCTGTCGGGTAGCTGCCTGCGGCTATCAGGTTGGACCATGGATTTTTGTAGAACCCGTCACCGAGGATTTCTCCATAACCTCCGCTCCTCGTCCCGTTCTGAATATCTATCATGAAACCTTCGATCAGGTTATCGTCGTTTTCCCTGGTGACGAAAGATGCGAAGTCCGGAGGAGTCGGTGAGCAATCCATGAGGGGTGATCCGAAAATGTGCCTGGAATCCTGAGTGAAATCGAAGTGGGGCCCACCACCGACATCGAATGAAAGCGCGAGAAGTCTGATGTCTGTTCCGTCAGTTCTGCAGACAGCCACAAGGACAGGCCCTGGTATGTACTGCTCCCCGGTCTGCAGGCTTTCAGGAATGGCAACCTGCTGGCAGAAACAGATATGTTCTCCATCTGGGCTTAAGGCAAAATTGGAAATCCTGCCCGGGTTTGCCCATCCGTACTCTTCCGGATTCCAGTCGTTCAGGAATGATGCGGTCTTCATTGGAACATCAATGCTCACCAGGGTGAGCTGTTCATCGCAATTGATATACAGTACCGCTCCGTTCTCGAGGACTTCAAAAGCTCTGTTGTAATCTGAGAGGGACTCCGCAATAACAACCGGCTCGGAGGCCTGTATGGCAGTGACCAGTAATATTGTCTGTATCAGATATAAGTATTTCACAGTATTTACGCTCCCCTTAATCAGTGAAATGAATTGACGAAAGAAACATCACCAAATCCTTCATTGGTCGGAGCGGTCTGTACGGACCATATCGTTCCATCACTAGTGTGGAGTATGATACCACCATCCCCTCCTTGACCCACTGTCCATGCGGTGTTCTGATCTGTAGCACATGTTCGGAGCAGGTAGTACCCTCCAGCTGCGCCAGATACGGATTGCTTTGTCCAGCTGTTTCCACCATCCTCAGTCAGGTAGATCATGCCGAAATCCATTGCAACCCAGGCCCTGTTAACAGTGGTGGGGCATACACCGTTCGCATCCGGACTGAAGGGAGATCGAAACAGCGAGTCGGGTGTGCATAGATTCCAGTTCACACCGCTGTCGATAGTATTGGCAATTGTGGAGCCATGGCCGACTGTCCAGCAATGATCCGTATCGAATGCGCTGATCGAAATCAGGGGGTAATCTGTTAGAAGAGCAGAATCACCCTCGGCTGTCCAGGTTGCCCCACCGTCAATTGAGTGAATGATGACCGCATCGCTAGCGGTTGCTCCAGCTACCCAGATATTCGAGGCGTCAACAACAGTAATCGAGGTCATACTGTAAAGATCATACGCTGGATCTGATTTTGATGTCCAGGAATTACCTCCGTCTACAGAATGGATAATCGTGTTGTTCCCGCCGACTACCCAGATATTGTTCGCACTCAGCACATCCAGATCGAGAAAACCTGTAGATGGTATACCTGAACTCTGCGAAAGTCTCTCCCATGTTGCACCCGCATCCTGCGTCTTGAGAACTACGCCATAGCCATTTGAAATATTACCCACTACCCATGCGTTGAGTGAGTCGACAGCTCTGACAGCGCAAAGTGACGAATGCGGGATGGTTGAAATATCACCCTGACGTATCCATGTGCTCCCTCCGTCTACCGAATGAAGGATCATACCGTATCCATCAGCAGCACTGCCGACTACCCATCCATTGACTGAGTTCACATGGGACGGGCCGGAAACATCACCGCATGCTGTCATCAGCAGCGGGACGAAAAATAAAGTAAGAACGCTGAGTCCTCTAATTTTGCCGCTAACCATGGTATGTCCTTTCGTCTGAAATGTATGTTGCAGGATTCAGTCAATTATATTGATTTCCAATTCTATTTCAACAGGAAGTATCCTGGCTTTCTACTTTTAGACAATCGCTTTATATTGAAACGCACTGTATTGAATTCTTACTCGATATTCTGTTTGCGCATTAAGGAGAGATAATATGAATAAATCTTACATGCGGTTTCTGCTTCTTATTCTATCCTTCACGGTGGTGTCGGGAGCGGCGGCATCGGATGTGATGGTCAGACTCTTCGAACTTCAGGACTGTTCGATTGAGTCCCTTCTGGACGAAGGTTACGATATCGCGACAGTAAATCGCACTCAGAACTACGTTGATATTGTCATTGACGAATCTTATCTGTCTACTCTGGAGAGTAAGGCAGCAGACATCCGGGTCTTGCCCGAATCATGGGTAAGGTTGCTGCCGGAAAACACCGATGATGCGGGTTACTACCTCGATCCCGCAGAGACCTGGGCATTCTGGACCGATCTTGCCGCCGTATATCCTGATCTGGTGCAGTATCCTGTAACTCAGGGACAGTCTTTCCAGGGCAGGGATATCTACTCGATCTGTATTACCAGCTCATCCGGTCCATCGGATAAACCCGCGATTTTCTTCAACTCGCTTATCCATGCCCGGGAACCAGCAACCAACTCGGTTTTAGCCGATTTCGGGCTGTGGCTGGCCACCGAGTACAACAACGATACAATGGCCACCATCATCCTGGACAACTCCGAAATCTACTTTATGCCAATTGTTAATCCAGATGGATATGAAGATAACATGACCGGTGGCAATATGCAGCGAAAAAATATGAACTTCACCATTCCTGTACCCTCATCCGGCATCGATCTGAACAGGAATTATGGATATCAGTGGGGATATGATGACTACGGATCCAGTCCGAATCCATACGATGAAACCTACAGAGGATCAGCGGCTTTCTCAGAGCCGGAAACGCAGGTAATACGCGAATTTACGAACACCATAGATCCTATAGGATCAATGCATTACCACTCCACAGGAGGTATGGTGATTTACTCCTGGAACTACGTGAATCAGCCCACGCCCCATCAGAGCACATTCGAAAGCTGGGCTGCAGCGATGACTGCGCAGAACGGGTATGATTACGGCAGATGCGGCCAGCTGATGTATCCCTCCAACGGTGACGCCTGCGACTGGTCGTACGATAATACGGAACACCAGACCTGCCTGTCTTTCGGTGTAGAGGTTGATGACAACGGTTTCTGGGGTAGCCAGAATGATTCAACCGCAATAGCCGAGTTCTGCGCTGAGTGCAGATTCATGAACATACTGTTGTGCATGAACCTCATTAATCTTACAGGAATAGAAATCACCACCGAAGACGCAGGCATGGGTATTCTGTCCGTGACGGGAATCTCGCCGAATCCGGTTATGAACAGTCTGAACTTCTCTGCAAGTATTCCATCCGGGGCGCTTGAAGTTACCATCTTCGACCTGGCAGGGCGCCGGATCGATCAGTTCGAAGTTGAAAATCTTGAATCAGGTAATTGCCAGTTGAACTGGGCAGTTCCCGCAAGCGTACCGAACGGCGTGTATATGCTGATCGTTGAATCGGGCAGCCAGATCTCTGGTTCACGCTTCACGGTACTCAGATAAGAAAAAATTCATCGATTGAGAGATACGTCTCCCGGAGAATGAAAGGGGTCCAGGAGTAGATGATGTGGTGGATTGAAAAAGGAGTTCTCGCTGGAAGCCACAACCCTTCCGATCGGGAATTGAGCAATGCTGTTAAGCTTGGCATCACAACGGTCATCTCTCTCCTTGATGAGACGGAGCAGATTCCTGCTTATTCCAATGAGATTTTCCGGGCGGGCAAACTGCAGCATCGCCATTCCATACCTGTCAGGGATTATTCAGCGCCCTCAATCGGGCAGCTCAGAGAGTTCATTGATCTCGTGCACCAATCTCCTGGTGCAGTCCTTATCCATTGCCAGGGTGGTTCGGGACGAACGGGAACATTCGGTGCAGCCTGGCTGATCAGCAAGGGGTTCTCATCCGATGGAGCGATCAGAGCTGTCAGAGAAATGAATCCAAATGCTGTTGAGACTGCTGCTCAGGAGGAATGTCTCTGGACATTCAGCGATACATACTCTGGGGAATAGTTAAGTTAGTATTACCACGACAGACAGGGGGTAGAAATATGGTGTTGCCACTTCTCCTGATTCTCGTTGCAGGTGTTGAGGGTGAGGATACGCTCTACATCGATCATGCTCATGCAATTACTTATCTCTCCGATTGTTTGAGGTTAGATGAAGCCTACGAAGATGGAGTTCTCGAGACCGTGAGTTTCATGATCGAGTGGTTGGATGACCTGCCTGACAGTACAGTTAGAGATTATACGGATATCGCCATCAGGGAGCTGTTCGACCCGGGAGAGCCTGTTGCTGATGATTCATTGCCCCTTCTGGACAGGTTCAGAGTTTACAAGGATGGACGGATACTCTACTCCAGTCCAATACAAGGATTTCTTATTCCATACGAGGACTTCCTCAGGGGAATAACGAACATCTAACCCGATAAGTAAATTCCAGTAGATTAAGTAAGTTCTCGCTGAGGGGTCAGCACAATAGGAGGGATTCAATGGGCAGGCATTCTGTAATAAAACTACTTATGATGATGATTCTTCCAGTGGTTCTGCTGAGCCTCGCACCCGCCGACCAGCAGGTCGAGGATCTGGGCTGGGTAGTTGCATGTGAGGTGTTCGACAGTCAGACCACCGCATCTTCAGCAGCTTCCGAACTTGCCATTCTAACCAACGTTGAGACGGGGATTCTATGGATTCCCGATTGGCCGACCCTTTCCGGTTACAACGGCTGGCTGGTCTATCTGGGTCCTTTCCAGGAGGAGTTAATGGCAGCTGAGGTTGCATGTCTTCTGCTCTGGAAGTATCCGGACGTTTATGCCATACATGTTGGATCAACTGGAGGCAGGATTACCGCCCCGCCTGAAGTGCTGGAGTTCCATGATATCCTTGGACTGGTCCCGCCCTCCCCCGGATACTATCGCATTCCTGAAGAACCTGAAGGATTCGTGATCGACTACTTCACTCCGGATTTGGGAGAAGTAGAGGAGTGGGAGCTGCCGATGCTTATCACCACCAGGCTTCCCGGATGGGAGATCGAGAAGTGGGTCGATCTCTACAATGGTACCGTAGAAATGAGGGCTCGAAGAATCCTCGATGATGATCAGGACCCTATAATGATTTACGCAAGAGATGCGGAGTTCCTGAAGGAATCGGCATACATGGCAGGGGCTGCCATCGTAGAGGAGGAAGGCTTATATACACTTCTCCACAGGTATCCTGATGCGCAGCACAGAAAAGGCGACTGCGACTTCTGGGTTGCTCTCACCGATGAGGGTCTTGAATACGGATACAGAGTAAGATCCTTCTATGGTGAGATGATCTACAGCTGGCCCTTCCTGCCGGAGTCGGCGCATGAAGACCTCGCTATTCCCGTACTGATCGAGTCATGGCAGGACGCTGTTGATTGCCTGATACCGATTCTCGAGGAGGATGGTATGTACACCCTTCCATTCCCTGAGAATATCCGTTTCATCGAAACCAGCCTGGACGGTTTCCCGGAGGATGCTTACCGTGATTACTACGATATCACCATCAGCGAATTCCACAACGTGGAATTAACCATTACCCCAGACAACGAGCCGATCAGATGGAGTTTCCGTGTCTACAGAAGGGGTGAGATCATAGTCTGGCATCCTGAAATCGGCATCTTCATCCATTACGAAGATTACAAAGATCCATACGCAGTATACATGTAAGCAGACACCATATTAAACCTGAGGCCTGTGGAGTTCTTCACCGTCATAATATCACGATTCTATTAAAACGGTATCGTACCAGAGACGGTATTCTTTTCCTCTGAAAGTTTTTCTCTGCTCTTCAATGAGGCTTGTGTACTGATAATTCTGAGATTCAGGAGCCTCAGAGCTCACATACCGACGATGCAGAACCTGCCTGCCGTCTGAACTGTAGAAACTTTCAGCCGGCGTACCATTCTCCCATCCCCAGAATACTGCAAGAGAACGTCCGTACCTCTTATCTCCGATTGTCAGATCCACGACACGGGCACTGTAATCCTTGTTTTCTCCTGATAAATAGGACGAAGGGAATAACTCATTCATGAACCTTGTTCGGGGATAAGTTTCATCTGCCGTTACCCTCATGACCCAGTCGAATCCCTGATTGGTGGAGTTGAAGTAATCAAGGATATTCGGCTCGGGAGGCTCACAATCGGAGTGTTCAATAAGAACTTCGTAGCATTCCTTATCCTGGATATTCACCTTTCGGACTACCTGCGATTGAACTGTCTGTGTTAAAACTCCTCCCGGGTAGTCGAAAAACCTGCAAACCTCGATATGACCTGTTTCAAGAACCGTTCCGAAGTAAAGCCCCGGTCCTGTAGTGAGGATTTCCATTTCCTCATCCGGGAGTTCCTCTATCAGTATATGCGGTACGATTTTTACCGGCTCTGCACTTCTTCCTATTCTGGACATTCTCAATACCTCTTTCTTCATTTTTACTCTGCTCTCCCACAGACGGCGTTTAACCGTACCCAGTGGAATGCGGAGTCTCAGGGCAACCTGCTTCTGAGAGTAACTGGAGAGGTAGGTCAGACGCGCTGTCTCCCGCAGCTTCGAGGAGAGTCTGGACAAAGCCAGCAGAGCCAGTTCCGTACGAGGATCTGTATCATCAGCGCTATAATCCACGGCATTGCTATACTCATCACTGATATGATGCTCACTCAGCATAATAAACCTTTGATCTCTGCTGAGTCTGTTACGTGCTATATTCAGGGCGATCTGCCGTACCCAGCCGCCGAAACTGTAAGGTGCCCTCAGGGTTGACAGCTTCAGAAAACTTCTCAAAAAGGCTTCCTGAGCAACATCCTCTGCGTCATGTATGCTGCCCATCAAACCGGTTAACTCCGATACTATTCCCGTCCGGCAGCGTCCCACCAGATCATTGAAAGCGGATATCTCACCGGTCTGAGCAGCTCTTATTAGTTTTTCGTCTGAATTATCCATCATTTCCTCCATCCTACACTCAATCAACCCGGGAATATTATAAAGGTTCGGTTGTATTCAGGGATAACTCGAGATTGAATCTTGACAGGGAAGTGGCAGATTGCAAGATTACTTACATGTTAAATAGGGTATTGGGATATACGAGTCTTCAATGACTTATGAATCAATCCTGATTACAGTTATTCATTAAGGAGGGAAGCACATGAAGTACATTCTGTTCCTGCCACTTATGGGATTACTCACTCTAGCTCTGTCTGCTGACATTATTATAGGACCTGCCGACGGTCCGGCATCAAGCTATCCCTTCTGCGGATCTTGATTCGATGCCATGCGCTACCAGGTGGTAGTGCTTGACGAAGAGATCGGGTCGGATTTTGACATAAGTTCCATTGCCTGGCAGAAGCACCCCGCCGGGGACGCTTCCGCAGAATTCAGTACATTTAAGATCTACATGGGTCTCTGTTCAGAGGACCAGCTGGGCTCGATCTTCGATGACAATTACATCACCGGGACAAGAACGCTTGTCTACGAATCATCATCTCAGGTCATGTCCGGGGGCATAGACGAATGGGTATCCATCCTGCTTGATACTGATTATCAGTACGATTCCTCCGAGGGTAACCTGATCATCGAAGTTACCTGGGTTAGCCCTGTGGATAGCAATAGTTTCTATTCCCGCAGCTGGGATGCCGGAACAATAAGGGCTGTCGGGTACACGCAGGCTGGAGCCCCGACCCAGCCAACCGGCAGTCTCTCCAGCTCGCTGCCAAGGCTGACGATTACAGGCAGTGCCGGAGGAGCATTGGAATCTCTGACGTTCGGAGCCGTGAAGTCCATGGACTGGAGGTAGCCGCAAATGAAGAGCGTATTATTTCTGCTGCTCGCTATCTCTTTCCTTTGCTTATCCGCAGAAGTGACAGTTGGTGATCCGGAGGAATCCGGCTGCGCACCTATCGGAATCGGTTGAAGCTCTTCTCTGCACTACCAGGCGGTAGTGCTTGATGAGGAGATTGGTGACGCGATGGACATAGCTGCAATTTCCTGCCAGCGCTATTCACCGGGAGATACCGTAGAGGGAACGTTCTACGATTTCAGCATTTACCTTGCCCTGTCCGATCAGGACGTGGTCGGTTCCACTTTCACCGAGAACTATATCGCTGGGACAAGGATCTGCGTCTTCTCGAGGGATACGATGACCATCTCGAATTCGCCGTACGATTGGGTCCAATTCGACCTGGACACACCATTCTGGTTCAACGGCGCCGATAACCTTATAGTCGAGTTCCTCTGGAGCACTGCCGAAACCGAAGACAACTGCATGTACACATGGCACTGGAACACTGGAACTGTCAGGTCCATCAACGGGGAATACGGAAGCACGACAGGATCGATGTCCAGCCTTGTTATCATGTTCATTTTCGGTGGAGAGATGCAGCTGGACAGCTCCACCTTCGGCAGTATAAAGGCTTTGCTTGGAAGTTCCGGCGGTTAAACCGTATAGTTTACCTAAGCAGAACGAACCTGAACGTCTCTACCTGTTCGGAGTACCTCAGATATGCGGTGTAGATACCCGGTGGGCCGCTGAAACCGAAGGTACTCTCACCTGAAGCAAGCTGACCGTTATGCAGCACTTCCATAAGTCTTCCGGACAGATCGAATACCTCAAGCAGTATCTGTGCAGGATCGTTGATGTTAACAGCCAGAGAAGCAGAGCCTGTGGAAGGGTTAGCAGCAGTACTTATATGTCCGGTCTGGTATGTTTCTGCGGCAGGATCGTCCTCAATACCCCCGAACACCGGTATCATCAGCCTGCTAATGTAGTACTCGTCATCCTGCCCCTTGTAGCTCCAGTAGACATATCCATTAATACCCCATGCAAGACCCAGTGATTCTGATACGGGAACGGGGCAGGGTTCCTGGCCGTACTGTGTGTATGTAGCACCTGCGTTGTGGTAGAAGAAAAACTCATGACCGAACCTGGTTGTAATTATCAGACCGGATGGAGGAAAATCAAGTGTTGCAATCAGGTGTCCCATGAAACCGCTGATCTCACCGTTCACACCCGGCAGTCCATATGTATCGTAACTGGAACCATCAGGTGTAATGTAGTAGAACTGGTAAGGGCTTGAAGCGGCTGCCTCGCATAGATCGGGGAACATATTATCATTAAAATCCATACCTGCACCGCCTGTTGCCGCTGGATTGGGAAATTCGCTCCATGTGTCTGATCCGTCGGAGTAAAATATCATCGGTGAAGTGGAACTGTTGATGTAATACATTCCCTGGCTTGCAGCTACTCCAAAACCATCCGAACCTGCCGGAAGCGCAATCTCTCCCTGATATTCGCAATTGCCTGGATTTGCCAGAAAGAGTTTACCGTCGGCATTACTTCGGATTATCAGGTAACCCGTGCCCCAGTCTATGGCGATGTCCTGTATCTCCAGGGCGTAGGGTATCTGCCATGTTTCCTCAACAACGATTGGAATGTATGGGAAGTCGGGAACCTGAACTTCAGCTTCGATTGTTTCGGAAAAACATGTAAGAACTAAAAATAGATTTAACATGATATCTCCTTAGCTATTAATTAGAATATCCATAATTAATTATTAGCACATTATAAACGGTGGTCAAGGATGGTATCTGGTGAATGCTATCTACTCGTTGCCCTGAAGTTCTATTCCGATGGAAGCCTGATGAGCTGGACAGGTAAGTGATTTAACCGCACTTTGAGAATTGTATGACCTGTACTATATAGCTCTGCAGCATACATAACAAAGAACTATGGAGTGTATACTTGAAAAAGATCAAAAAGAAATCCATCGCAGCAATTCGGCAGAACATCGAAAATCTCCTGGTCCAGGTTCAGGAATGCCGGCAATCCGATCCAGAAAAAGCAGAAGAACTATCGGAGGAAGTGATCAGACTTGCCCGGAATAACGGGTTTAAAGACCTTCAAGCTTCGGGGCTGGTCTGGCTTTCGAGGTCTGTCTCCATACTCCAGGGTTCCACTGAGGCTATCGATCTGGCTCGGCAGGCTGTTGAACTGCTCAGCGACTCCGATGATAAATTCCTCATTGCGAGAACTCATAACAATCTGGGCAACTGCCTGAGAGTAAATCTTAATCCCACCGAGGCAATGGAGCACTACCAGACAGCGATGAATCTATATGAAGATATTGAGAACAACGATGGCATCTCATCTGTACTGGGAAACATCGGCACTACTTACAAACTGATGGGTCTTTATGAGAAGGCTTTCAAAGCTTACTCTGACGCAATAGATGCTGCGGAGGATTCGGAATATAGCATGTTCAAGGCAGTTGCCATGAATAATCTGGGCGCACTTCTAATGGTTCACGATAGACCTGAACGGGCCGAGAAATACCTGTTTGGTGCACTCGAGCTCAACAGGGAAGCAGGCAGGAAGCTGGGTGAAGGACACTGTCTGCAGAATCTGGGTGAACTTAATATTCTGCTTGGAAACCTGGATGAAGCGGAAGATTACTATCTGAAGGCAATAGCAGTGTGGAAGGAACTGGGCAGCGAGAGAATTCTCGCAAATACACTCTCATTGTTTGCAGGATTGAAAGAGACGCAGGGAAAACTGGATGAAGCAGAATCACATCTTATTCAGATGGTAAGAGCGTCCAGGAACTCACATATACCCAGGATCATCGCAGCCGCGGAAAGTGAGTATGCCGCTCTGAGGATAAGGATAGGCAAGACCGAAGGTACCGGAGCTGTACTCAGAAAATATCTGGGATTTCTTAACGATTCAGGTGATGACCTGATAGAGAAAGCCAAAACCTGCGCTACTCTATCAGATCTCTACGAGCAGGAGGGTAGATTAAGCGAGGCACTGGAGAGTTACAAGGAGAAGGCAGAACTGGACCGGCAGGTAACCGCCATGGAAATGGAAAACGATGTAGTCCGGATACGGCTGCGTACGGAATTCGAACGCAGCGAACGCGTAAGAAAACTCCTCGAGGAACAGAAAAAGGAACTCAGAGAGTCCAATAGTAAGCTTAAAGAAGCCCTCGAAAGGATAAAGAGGCTCAGTGGAATGCTTCCAATATGTGCCAATTGCAAGAATATCAGGAACGACAAAGGATACTGGGAACAGATAGAGAGGTACATCTCTGAGCATTCGGAAGCAGTTTTCTCCCACTCCCTGTGTCCCAAGTGCACGCACGAACTATACCCCGAATTCGAAAGCTTGAACCATCAGCAATCGGCAGGATCTGACGCCTGACCATGGCTTTCTTCGAATACTGCACGAAAACACCAACTTCAATACTTGTAACAATATCCTCGATAATGATAATGATCGGATGCGGACCAGATGAGACACCCCCAGAGCTTCCCCACATAGGGTACAAACTTATTATTACCGACTCAATAGGAGTCGAGTTCGGTGACGCTGAGTATCTTCTCGGATGGCCAGTCAGCCCGACGCATTCCCCCGATGGTAATATCGTGTTTGTTGACAGAAAGAAGCCAGCCGCATTCATCTTTACACCAGAGGGAGAATTCATAAGGTCTGTAGGCAGGGAAGGGGAAGGACCGGGAGAGTTCCATATGCCGATGGTTGTATCATTCCGTTCCGATGGAAGCATGATTATAGGCGATGGGGTTGCAATAACAATGTTCGATAGCAACTACGAATATCAGGACCAGATGATCTGGCCGTTTTTCCATCCGTATATTATTACTGCTCTGGATAGTGGTGGTTTTGTAGGAAAAGGAACTGATTTTCTACCGGAGGATGATAAGATCATGATCGTTTCAACCCTCGCGCGATGGGATGGGGATGAGGATCCCTCTGTAGAGTATTTCAGAATTGAGCATGAATTTAGTGTACCAGATGGAGTCAGCGATTGGTCCAATTCCAGGGAACATACTATCTACTGCTGTGCCTCGCGCGATGGGCGGGTCTTCTACTCACAATCTTCAATCGACAAGTTTGAGATCCATGGCTGCGAGCCGGATGGCACTCCATTCCTCCACATTGTGGATGAGAACTTTCACAGAGTAAGGAAAAGCGAAGAAGACCTTCAGGCTGAGATGGACGCCTGGAACAGCCTGGTCCGTTTGGTGACTGGAGATTCATCAACAGGTATTACAGTCAAACTCGATCCATATAGAAAAGCTATCAGGGATATGTTCACTGACGGCAGTGAAAGGCTGTGGGTAAGGCTCGGAAACTACCCCGGAATTGTTTTCCGAGTATATGACTTCAGCGGTGAGATCCTCTTTCATGCAATGGTTGAGTATGACGGCAATCCGACTGATCTGAACAGCTGGGAGATCACCGGTGATGAGCATGGTTTTCTCGCTATAAATACATCGCACGAATATTATCAGAGGGTCTATATGCTTACACTTGTCGAGAATGAGTAAGGCTTCAGCCCCGCCTGAACGAATGCAGTAAGCACCGGATAAACCATTAACTTGACAAAACAAGATCAGAACAAATAATCTATGTATGGATTATAGAATCCATGAATTAAGGATCTGCTTGATCATTGCCGGATGTCGGAAGAAGGGGGAACAATATGGACATCGCTACGCTTCGTACGTTTTTTATGTGGTGCACGATTCTTAACGGAGGTATGCTGGTCATTTCATCTCTTGGATTAACGTTTGCAGGTAATCTGATCTACCGGGTTCATAACAGATGGTTTAAAATGTCAAGAGAAGCCTTCAATATTGTGGTTTACTCGTTCATAGGTTTTTACAAGATCATTCTGATGGTGTTTTGTCTTGTTCCTTACGTCGTACTTGTTATCATGGGATAAGGCAGAACAATCAACAATATGATTCTGAATCTTTGTCGCTGGATCGGCAAAACACTGACTTGTAAGGAGTTCGTTCGATGGAAGAACAAAGCGTTGCGAAAAGGGATTTCACAGATGATCTGATGCGCGCTCTCTTCATGTTATTATTCTTCGTGGTAGCGCGATTTGTTTCGGTGCTGGTTACATTCATCGCCCTGTATCAGTTTATCTGCACACTGATTACACGGAAGCCTAATGATAACTTGAAAGATTTTGGCAAAGATCTAAGTGTATACGCAGCAGAAATTATTGGATTCCTGACCTACAGCACAGACAAAAAACCCTGGCCTTTTTCTCCTGGGAATGAAACAGAGCCGGAGAATCCAGAACCCGCAGCGGAATAAATCAAACAGTAATATCTGTGCTGTGTTCTCAATTAATCAGGAAGCGAGAATAATGAATGCAAAACTGATTCTGACGGTATTCGTAACAGTATTCCTTGCAGAGCTTGGCGATAAAACTCAGCTGGCGACTTTGCTGTTTTCCGCTGATAGAGAAATCAATAAACTTGCCGTATTCTGTGCTGCTGCATTTGCATTGATACTATCAACTGCGATTGCGGTTACCGTTGGCGGTGCGATTTCGAATTATATAAACAGGCGTATCTTAACAATCGTTGCTGGAGCTGGATTTATTGCGGTTGGTATGTGGACGCTTGTACAAGGAATCAGAACAACGGTGTAAGTTGAGGGACGGTTCAACCTGTTTAGTGAAGGGGAAAGGATCAAAACCATAGACAGAAGCTCTGCTCCTCGTTTTTCCCTGATAATCCCCGCTCGCAACGAAGAGAACTACCTTCCGAGGCTGCTCGATTCAGTGGATATCGCACGAATGAAATATCATCGCGGCAGCGATGCTGTTGAAGTAATAGTATCTGATAACTGCTCCACCGATAAAACCGCTGAAATTGCTGAATCCCGTGGATGTGAAGTTGTCAAAGAGGAAAAGAGGATAATCGCCGCTGTACGCAACGCTGGAGCAGCAGCTGCAGCGGGGGAGATTATCTGTTTCCTGGACGCAGACAGCCAGATGCACCCGAACACATTCAATGCTGTCGATCAGGTCATTTCAGGCGGAAAGGTGGTCGGGGGCTCAACAGGAGTAACCCTTGATCGAATGACCCTGGGTATCGCCCTGACCTATTACCTTGTCATGTTACCTATGATCCTGGTAACAGGCATGGATACAGGCGTTGTCTTTTGCAGACGGTCGGATTTCATTCAATTAGGCGGTTACAACGAACAGAAACTGTTCGCAGAAGATGTTGATTTCATTGTGCGGCTCAAACTCCTGGGGCGCAAACGCAGACAGAAACTGATTCGTCTTACATCAGCAAGAGCAGTCGCTTCCATGCGCAAATTCAAGCAGCATGGAAACTGGCATTATTTCCCGCTTATGATGCGCGGTGTTTGTGCAATGTTCCTCCCGTCGGAACGCTTCGAGAAATTTGCGAGGAAGTACTGGTACGA
This sequence comes from Candidatus Aegiribacteria sp., assembly GCA_023138735.1. Taxonomy (GTDB): domain Bacteria; phylum Fermentibacterota; class Fermentibacteria; order Fermentibacterales; family JCC-6; genus Aegiribacteria. The sequence continues at coordinate 58,376 of JAGLOY010000016.1, forward strand.
TGACAGGCAGACCTGATATCGTTTCGTTTATACAGCAAGATACTTGAGATATATCAGCATCAGTCCCAGGTCAGCAAGCAGATGACTGATGACAGCCGGGATTATCGATTCGAACCTGATGCGAAGATATGCCCAGAACACTCCCACAAGAAAAATAGCCGAAGATAGAAGCAATCCCTGCGCAAGTGAAAATAGAGTTACTGTCGTAATCAAATGGTACGAAGTGTAGAACAGGGCTGTCAGAAGTACGGTATTCCTGGAACTGGTCAATGTTTTCAATCTGGAGAATACGTAACCCCGCCAGTAGATCTCTTCGAGAATTGAATTCCCTACGATCATCATGAACAGGAAAACAAACAGGTTCCCCGAATCAAGATTCCATCTGTCAAGAGCGGTCGTCATGGTCGATGTATCGATCAGCTGCCTGCTGAATATCAGGGAAAACAGGTAGATAGCAGTCAGAAATACTGCCCCGACAAGCAGGCCCGGCAGCAGGGATTTTCTGATATTCCTAAAACCGATAAATCTGAAGAACTCACTCATCGTCTGTCTGCGGATAACAACTCGATCAAGCAGTGGAACGGCAATGCATACCACGCCGTAGAAAAGGATGTAAGTAGCGAAGATACTGTTGAGAAGAATAAGCCCGCTAAAAACCGCGGTAGAGGGGAGGAGCATCAGAATCAGGACTGGCAGCAAGTTGTTATCTTTCTTCATCAAATCCGGTCTGGAATGCTCTGAGGACATTGAAGATTATTCAGTTGTGAAAGCAAGCCTGCGAACCCGGATGATATCACTCTGAATAATTTCCGTTATCGTCAGGTCCACATCCAGAAATTGCTTGAGGAGGGAAAGAATGAAGCGGCTTCTTGCTTGATTTACGGTGAGATCATCTTCGGTAATCACTTTGAAGAGCTCCGGGATCATGGCTGCAAACATCACCGTGAGCAGCATCTGGCCAATAGACAGCTTGAGCATTTCCCTTGTTTGCGGCATGCGTTCATCAAGCATCGCAGTAAGCATGTCCAGAAGGGAGCCGGTATTTTCCGCGAAAGCCTTCCGTGATCTTACCTTTACGAGTGGATCGAATAGATGCGAACGTACAAGACCAGAATATTTCAGGATGCCCTCCATCGTATAATCCAGTAAGCAGTATATCCTGACAGGAAGATCCAGTTCTTCCAGTTCAAGGATCATCTTCCAGTCATCGAAGACATGTTCCAGCGTCAAATCGAGGGCACAAACGATAAGATTGTCCTTGGATCCATAGTAATAGTTCAGAGCGGCGGAGTTCACTTCAGCATTTTCAGCGATGCGGCGTGTGGTGATACCACTGACACCCTCACTGTTGAGAATGTCTATAGCGGCAAGTATGATTCTCTGCCTGGCGTCACCTTTATATTCCATAAACCCTCCCGATCAGACTCAGCTAAGGTAACCTCTCCGCTGCTTTCTGGCAACCCGTTAAGTATTGACTGATTGCTATTTTTCAGTATTATAATCACATGATTGAAACATATGATTAAATCGTATGATTAGCAAATCTTGAGGATAATTATATCGGAACCAGCAGATAATAGGGAGAGCGCAATGAGGTTAGGATCAGTATTCTTAGTATTCATTCAAATGGTTGTCATAATATCAGTTACATATGGAGATGAACCCACAGGAAGTATTTCGGGGAAGGTGGTTGCAGAGGCAACTCAGTATCCTATCGTTGGCGCGTACGTGATGGTGGAGGGAACTTCTCTTGGGGCTATCACAGACCCATCTGGAATCTTCATGATCCCTGATATTCCTGTGGGCGGATACGCCATAAGTGTCACCAGTGTAGGTTACCATTCCCGGGTGAAGACGGACATCATAGTCAGGTCTGAGAGATCGACTTCCGTTGATATTGCACTTGATGTTGCTGTCATCTTCGGCGGAATCATCGAGGTCAGGCCCGAGTATTTCTCTGATGATGAGACCCAGCCAACAGGTCAAACGGAGTTCTCCGGAGAGCAGATCAGGAGGACACCCGGTTCTGCAGGTGATATTACACGCGTTATCTCAGGGTTGCCTTCCATCGCAAAGGTGGACGATCAGTACAATGGCCTTGCTGTGCGCGGTGGCAATCCTCTGGAGAACGGCATCTACATCGACAATATTGAGATAGCGAACATCAACCACTTCCCCAGGCAGGGAACTTCCGGAGGTGCGCTCGGCATGGTTAACGTTGATCTGCTGGAAAACGCCTGGTTCTCAGCGGGGGGATTCTCCTCTTCATACGGGGACAGACTTTCCTCAATAATGGAGCTGAAGCTCAGAGACGGCAATCGGGAGGAGTTTGACGGGCAGATTGATTTCAGCATGTCAGGGTTTGGTGCAGTGGGCGAGGGCCCCCTCTTTAAGGGCAGGGGATCCTGGCTGGTGTCTGCTAGAAGGTCGTATGTAGACCTGCTGGTAGATATAGCAGACATCGATGCAGTGCCGACCTATTCCGATTTTCAGGCAAAGGTGGATTTCGAAGTGACGCCCATGCACCAGCTCTCATTTCTGAGTGTCGGAGCATGGGATTATGTCGATTACAATTATGAGCAGGCCCACGAGGATGGTAATACGAATTACGGGATAACGGATAACCAGAATATCGTTGCCGGTCTTGGATGGAGATGGCTCTGGGAGGGTGAGGGATATTCGAATACAACATTATCCTTCCAGGGTATCAGGTACAGAGGAGACTATTGGAAGACTCTCTCACGTGACACACAGGTAGTGCAGGATTCACATGAAAGAGCTCTTCAGTTTCGCAACGTGAACACATGGCAGGTATCTCCAATGCTTGCGATGGAATTCGGTCTGGATGGCAAATACAGGTTTGACAGGTTTGACAATTTCTTCGCCGCCGATACCAATTACAGCGGTGAGCCGATACCTGCCCTTTCGGTAAGGCGGGATCTCAATACAATTCAGGGAGGTGTATTCGCCACATTATCGTACTCTTTATTACCAGCACTGACACTTTCGGGCGGCGCAAGACTGGACTACAATGATTTTACTGACAGAGGATACGTGTCACCAAGAGGGGCAGTCAGTTGGGAACCATCGGAAGGGACGGTGATAAGCGCCGCTGCTGGGGTTTACAGACAGACGCTATCAACGGAGCTGCTTTCAAGAGATGCAGATTTTACCGACCTGGATGCTCCCATCGCCTACCATACCGTTGTTGGGCTGAAGCAACTGCTGACGGATGATACCCGTCTGGTGGTGGAAGCCTATATGAAACGATATGAGAACTTTCCATACGATCCGACGCAGCCGGGCTACTTCGTACTGGACGGCCCGAGCAGCGAGCAGGATCTCTACGCGTTTGAAAGCCTGGTCTCAGGAGCACAGGCCCGTGCCACGGGAGTAGAGGTTACTCTGCAGAAACGTCTGGTAAGCGGTTTCTACGGGCTGCTAGCTGGATCATATTCGGTATCAGAGTATCGAAGCCCGGGAAAGGAGTGGAGGAGCCGGATTTTCGACAACAGATGGATCTTCACAGTTGAGGGCGGTTACAGACTGGACAGGAACTGGGAGTTCAGCTGCAGGTGGCTGTTTGCCGGGGGAAGGCCATACACTCCACTTGATCTTGCCGCCTCCGAGGAGTTTAACCGGACCATTCTTGACGGTTCAAGGATCAATGCCGAGAGGTACCCGGACTATCATTCTTTGAACATTCGCATGGACAGGAGATTCAACTTCTCCGGATCGAGTCTTGTCTGTTACGCCTCAATATGGAATACCTATAATCGGAGGAACGTCACAGCTACCTACTGGAACCAGATAGAAGAGAAAGAGGATTACATCTACCAGTGGGGAATGATGCCCATAATAGGAGTTGAGTTCGAGTTCTAATGCTCTGACAGGTAAACCTTAATTCCGCCTCAAGCCTATTGTGAGATCCGCATGATTCCAATAGGATTAAATACTCTGCAATCTGATCATAAGAATAATGCTGGAACTCAGGAAGAATTTTCAGGAATACTCGACAGATAATTCAATGAAGGAGATTGAATACAATGATAGCGCAGATTCTTTGTGTAGTGCTTATTGCCGGCCTGGTCGGGGCAGCTACCCTCACGGTAGGGGAAGATGAGCAGTTCGCAACTCCACAGCAGGCTATAGATGCAATCACGGATGGAGATACGATACTCATAAAAGCCGGCACATATGAATTCAACGAATCCATTGAACTCTGGGGGCACACTGATATCCGGATTACAGGGGAAGAGGGCACCAGATTGGTCTGCGACAGCGAGATCGATAATGTAATGTGGATTGTCAATTGCGACCGGATTACCTTAAGCGGTCTCACTGCCACGCACACGGAGCCTACGGAGGATGAACGCTGCTACGGCAATGTATTTGGAATAGACGGCTGTGATGATATCACCATTGAGAATTGTGAGATAAACGGGTGTGGTGCAATAGGAGTTTATACGAACCTCGTAGACGGAATTGTACTCAGAAACAACTTCATCCACGACAATACACTCTGGGCAGTTCAGCACGAAGGGAATGATCTCCTCCAGGAAAACCAATATCTCGACGGTCTTACAATGGAGGGCAATACTCTCCTCAACAATGGAGGTGGACAATTGGATGAGGAGAAAGAGAGCACTTCCATCTCAATTCCTGATTGACGTCACTCACCCGTCCAGGTCTGTGCTTCTCTCAGAGTCTCCTGGTCCACTGTATGCCCTGACGGGAAATCATGGAATTCCACATCCATACCAAAGGAAGTTAGATATTCGAAGGCGGTTGTACTGGCCTCGTACTCCACAACC
>JAGLOY010000160.1 GCA_023138735.1 Candidatus Aegiribacteria sp.
CAAAGCGATTGCAGATGCAATGGAGTTTGTGAAAAAGCACTCACTCTTTGGTGCTGAAATCAATGATCTTCACAGGACCGATAAGTGGAATCTACCCATAGTGGCAATTCGAGAAGCGTTAGTCAACGCCGTTGTTCATGCCGATTACTCCCAACAGGGTGCGCCGATCCGTGTTTCTATTTTTCAGGATCGTATTGAAATAGAAAATCCAGGTTTATTACCTTTTGGGCTTACGATTGAGGATTTACGCAATGGTGTTTCAAAACTACGAAATAGGGTAATGGGAAGAGTATTTCATATTCTGGGCTTAATTGAGCAATGGGGGAGTGGTATAGGCAGGATGACTGACGCATGCCAGATGGCAGGTTTGCCTGCACCGCTACTCGAAGAGATTGGTACCCATTTCAGAGTACTCTTATGCTTGATCGGATTTCAGAGGTTTCCGTAGAAGATAAGGATCAAGTTATACTCAATACCCTTGCTGGAGTTAATGGACTAACGACCAGCGAGATAGCAAAGGTCATCGGACTATCCTCCCGTGCAACCAGAACAAGACTTGTGAAATTACTTGAACTGGGACTGGTGATAGAAATTGGAACCAGTCCGAAAGATCCAAAGCGTAAGTATTACTTGCGTGGCACTTAGTCTCTGTTTGTTTCTATGAAGGTTCCAAATGCGTCTACTACGGTTACCAACAGGGACGTATATAGATAGCGAATTGTCAAGGAGAGTTCCTGCGAATCCTCCTTTACTTATTTCTTCCATAGGTTGTTTCAAATCACTATTTCATCCATATTAATTATTCTATGAAAATGAAGAAATCAAACCTTTCAACTCGATCATTGCGTTTTCAGATATGGAAACAGCTGATTCTCGCTATCCTGCTTATCACAGCAGTTGTCTATCTGTACGACGGCTACAAGAGAACAAGAAGATCGGCCCTTGAGTGCTATTCCATACAGCAGACGATATATGCCGACCAGATCGTCAATGAGGTCCGTTTCAGATTTGAACTCATCGGGAATGTTCTGGAACTCTGGAGCAGCTCAGGGGAGATTCTGCATATGTCCGATGAAACGTTGCCCAGTATGGAAAGAATTCTTGCCGCCCACGGCAGCTACATATCCGGAGTCACACGGATGGATGAGAACGGAATCATACGCGTTGCAGTACCGTTTTACGAAGGTACTATAGGTGCTGATATTTCCTATCAGGAACACATTCAGCAGCTTATGGAGACTCACTGCGCGGTTTTGAGCGATGCGTTCATGACGGTTCAGGGTTACTGGGCAATCGTATACCATGTTCCCTGCTTTGATAAAGAGAATTCTTTCCGGGGTTCTCTTGCTTTTCTTGTGCCCTTCCGTGAAATGTTTCGAAAGCTCTTTATCCAGCTTTTACCGGAGGGCTCCACAATCCCACTTGTTCTGGGCAGTGATGGGTTGATACTCTTCTCGCCGCAGGAAGAGCATGAGGGAAGGCATTATACAGAAGTGTTCTCAGTTGACAGCGGTGAAATGAATGTGGCAGATGCGGCGTTCGCCGGCACTACGGGTTACATGCTC
>JAGLOY010000161.1 GCA_023138735.1 Candidatus Aegiribacteria sp.
GTGATGTAAACAGTCTGTATTCCTCTGTCGGAGGAGGAATACGGATTTACCATGACAGGAAGCTTCAATATTTCTCTGAACATCCCCGTCATACCGCTGCTCTTGTTATTCCCGGCAGGGATGACAATCTGACTTTCAGGGGAAGTACAAGGGTCTATTCAGTGAGATCCATACCTCTATTTCAATCGGGATACCGGATGATCGTAGACAGCGGGAGTCTCAATTCCGTCTTTCTCGATTTCAGACCTGACATTATTGAGATAGGAAGCCCTTACCTTCTCCCGGCTCTTGTAGGAAGAGCCCTGGGTGCTTCTCAGGTTCCAACAGTAGGTTTCTACCACTCTGATTTTCCCGATAGTTACGTAGGTCCCTACGCAGGAAAAGTATTTCCCCTGAAATTTGCTGAGCGGCTTCGCAGGATTGCCAGAAACCATGTCAGCAGGCACTACAGTCGCATGACAGCGGTATTTGCCGCCTCCGAATGCATGCTGGAGAAGCTGTACATAGCCGGTGTGAGAAGACTCTTTCATGTACCTCTCGGTGTTGATACGGAGAGGTTTTCTCCGTCTGCCGGATCCAGCAGGTTCCGAAGGGATGTCGGTGCATCTGCCGGGTGCAGGATCGTTCTGTATCTTGCGAGGCTCCACTGGGAGAAGGGGCTGGATCTTCTGATGGAGGCTTATCCGTTTTTCAGAGACCCGGGTAGAATTAAACTTGTCATTGGAGGCCGCGGCCCGCATGAAGATATAGTGAGTGATTTCATTGCAGAATACCCTGAAGTCCATCGATTGCCCTTTCTGAGCGGCAGAGATGCTGTTGCCGGGGCCATGGCATCCGCTGATGTCTTTCTTGCCCTGGGCCGATATGAGACATTCGGACTTGCAGGTCTTGAGGCCATTGCATCGGGTACCGTTCCTGTCTTTCCCGGTGTATCCGCTTCGGGAGAAATGGCGGCGTCATTGAATCTTCTCCCTCCTTTTGAGTCCGGCAATCCTGAAAGCCTGGCCAGCTCAATTGTGGATGCGGCAGAGATATCCAACAGTGAAACCACCGCATATCTGAGGAAGTATGCCGTCGCGCGGCATAACTGGGAGGATGTTTTCAGGAAAATGGAAGGCTTCTACGAAATAATAAAGAAGGCTTTCGAAGAGAATGACGTCGAAAGGCTTGTTCCGCCCGGCAAGTGGTGGGATCAAGCATGAAAAAGCTGCACCTGACGGTTCACGATGTATCACCGGCTCATGAAGACACTCTGCGAAAGATTCACTCCGCCATTCGCGAACTTGGAGTTATCAAGTACAGCATGCTCGTTGTTCCCGATTACCATGGGGAGTGGCCCCTGGAAGAATATCCTGATTTCTGCCGATGGCTTGAAGAGCTGGCAGAAAACGGAGTCGAGATGGTTCTTCATGGCTTGCAGCATAAAGGGGCTGCCGCTCTGGGGACTGCAGACAGGATCAGATCATCGCTTTTCACAAGGGGCGAAGGGGAATTCCTGGGTCTTGATGAAAAAGAGGCGGAACAGCTTCTGCGGAACGGCCGTGAAACCCTCAAACAAAATCTTGGTGTTGAAACCAGCGGTTTTGTGGCTCCCGCATGGCTATACAGCACAGGAACAATCTCAGCATTAGCGGCAGCAGGATTCATCTTCGCAGAGAACAGGAAACGTATCTGGGACCCCCGAACGGGGCAGACGATCCTCAGAGTCCCGGTTGTGAACTTCGCGGGGGGAAGCTTTGTGAAAAGATCTCTTGCAGCCTTCTGGGTAACGGTTTCCGGTATACTTCTCGGTGGCTGCCAAACGGTGAGATTCGCCATCCATCCATGTGATTTCCAGAGCGATGTAATGCAAAGAGCGGTTCAGAAGCGATTGGAAACCCTTCTTGGCAGAAGGGAGACGGTTAGTTTCAGCGATCTCCAATCTGCGCCATAATGTCACCCAAAACAGTGATCTGGAGCTCTGAACCCTCTATATGCACAATCTACCTCGGAATCAATTATGCTTATATTCGTTAGAAGATAGAATATAAGATCGATTCAGTAGTTACAGTTTAAAAGAGGATGAAAAATGTATCTGGGA
>JAGLOY010000162.1 GCA_023138735.1 Candidatus Aegiribacteria sp.
TGCAAGAATCAACATCCTAACAAAGATGTCTCTAACAAGGACTTTCCTGCTGTGCGTTAGTCTGTCAATTTTGATAAAGCATGGTGATTGCTGGCCTTCTGGAAAATTGTACTTCACGATGTCTGGCAGGAATTGGGTGTTGATGGTGTTTTCAAGATACTGAATCTCTGATTCTTCAGACATCAGGTGAATGTCTGTATGAGATTCAGCTGTTGCGTTTGTGGTTGAACCGTCGGCTATGAAGGTACGCTCGGGGATCCACATCCCGCGAGCTTTCAACACATTGAGGTATTGCAGCGCAGCGATAAACATATCTCCGCGCTGGTCGTCCTGTATAAGCCCGACATCCCACAATGGTTTGCCGGTCCTTTTGTCAAACTGCGACGGAATCGCCACAGCAGAATTGGAGATGAGAGATTCGGCTGTCTTGAGTGCAATATCTAGGTTGTCAACCTTATTCCCATCCTTATCGGTCGTATGACCGGGAGGAGCTTTTCCGTATGCACTAGGACCACCGCGTCTCTCAAGATAGCGCATCATGAACTGGAGCATTACTTGGCCCCAATACCACGGCTGATACGCTGACTTTAGTCTTGAGCATCCAAAGAAATTCCCATACTCAGCAGATGGCGCGTGCCACATGCATTTCTTAATAGGGATTTTCTTGGGACCTTTGAGATTGAACGTCCCAGAAAGGAATGATGGATTCTGAGTTACGGCTTTGATTTCTTCTGTTTTCTTGTCACGGATGATTCTGACTGAAACTGGATGAGCGAACTTGACTCTGCGGATCAAGAAAGCATAGTCGTCATACACAGTAGCTACGTTGCCTTCTTCGTCCTTTCTAGTTATCTTCATCCTGCGTTGGTCGTATTCCTTCTCACCAGTCGCAAATCCAAAATCGATGTGTCGCATGAGATCTTGGATAAGATCTCGATATATTGGCCTCAATATTGCGTTCGCCAAAGATGAACATTCTTCAGATTCTGATTCGATTCTGAAGTTCTGAGCTATGATTGGGAGTTTGATTAATGCGAGTGCAATTGAAATTTGCGGATCTAACCGCATCTTAAGAAAAGTTTGAACAGGAATTCTTTCAGGATTATACTCACCAAGAAAACCGAGTGAGTCTGCAACTGCTTGTAGACGAGGATTTCCGTATTTGATACCAGCCCTACGCATAGCAGGTAGGTCGCCGTTTGAAAGATCAACAACTAAACGTGAGAAATTCTTGTAGTCGCTGAAAGGAACGTTGCCCTTCATACCTTCAAGGACATCACTCATGAATGGAGGAATGGCATCAAGTTCCTCCGGCTTTGGCATCGGTATGCGATTAATCCGCGTAACTGTTTGATTCACACTAAACCTCTATGAGTGCGGAGTCTGCAAATTCTGACATAACGGGATCTGCAAACTCAACGGCTCTTTTCCCCGCCACAGGCCTGACTCCTATTATACCGCCAGTAAATATCGGAACAGAAATAGGACCCCTGTTATCTTTGACAAGTGTGCCATCGGTGAAAATTCTCTTGCCGCTGAACTTCAATACACTGCGTAGAATTCGGCTTCTATCATAGCTATGTCCACCGCTACTGGCGAGAGCCTTTGCCCAAAACTTATCGCCATGGTGATCCTTGACAGTTTTATCAGTTGCGTATTTCACCTTTGAAGATTCTGTCACAGTCCTCTTGATACTGTGAATTTGCTTAATAGAGTGCGCATCATTGTATAACGCTAGTGCTCTATCTTCCAATCTAAACCTGAAATTCTTAGCCATCTCAGCTTTGTTTTCGATATTAAAATTAATACTTTCGACGATTCCACCGTACTCACCTTGGATGGTCTCAGCCAAATCTTCACCAATACTTGTAGAGTCAATCCTCATTTTAGAAATAGGAAGGTTATCAAGAAGATATCGAAGTATTCTTCTTTGCAATTTGAAAGGAACATTGTCAAGTTCGATACCAAATCGTTCGATATGTAAGTTGTGTGTAGGAAGGTCGACCTCTTCAAATAATGAAATTTCAGACGTATCACGCCTACGTCCAATATCCATACCTCCTAACAGATTTCTACCAAAACTACCAGCTCTCATATTAACAATGAGTTTATCTACCATCTCCCTTGCAAGATCATAGACAATATCGCCACCACCATGAAATCTTGCTCCATCAAAATACCAGTTGTATTTCTCCTTAGAATATGCATTCATTATTGTATCTGGTACAATAATCTTTCCATCTTCCTCAACTGGCGCCCATCCAACATCTATTTCTTCTGGGTCGATATTTGGTTCAAGATTCTCAACTGTATCGAACACACAATGCTGGATAAGATCAAGTGGGTAGTACGACAGACTCTCATCAG
>JAGLOY010000163.1 GCA_023138735.1 Candidatus Aegiribacteria sp.
GGCATACGGATATTTGAGCGGCTCGATTCCATCTGGCAATATGAATATGAGTGGATGGGAAATTGGGATGCCGACTCGGGCAAAATGATCGCCTTTGCGGATTATAAGCGGATAGCTGACCAGGCGGGTAATCAGCTGCTATATACCATGCGCCGCTGGAAAGGGGAATATGGCTGGGAGCCATATGACAGCGTTTGGAGAGATTATGATGCCAACAGCAGGCTGTTGTTTTCGGACGTCTATAGTTGGCACTACAATCTGCAGGCCTGGACCGGTGAAAGAAGGAGTGCGTATTTCAGGGATGGAGCAGGGAATGATACCCTCATGATTGGCTCAGCGTGGGACTGGTTGACCAATGATTGGAGGTATGGTACTAAGTTAAGAAACAGATTTGACCAGGAAAACCGGAATGTGGAAGAATTGTACTACGAGTGGAACTGGAATGAGAATATCTGGATCTTTTTAAGCGGCAACCAGACCGAATACATTCTGAATGCTTCCGGTGAAGTAGAAACTAAAAATCTATATGGTTTAGATTTGACGGATACAACCAGGTACCCGGCCTCCAGGACTGAATATACCTATGACGATAATGGTCATATGCTGAAAGAGGAGGGGTATCGCCTTGTGGAAGAAGAATGGGTGCTGAATAGCAGAGAGGAGTGGGAATACGACAATGAAGGGAATATGATCCTTCATACACCCTATCAGTTGGATTATCCATCTGATACCCTGATTCATGTATCGCGCTATGCCTTTGCCTACGATAGCCATGGACGGAGAACTCTGCAAGAGCTCCAACTATGGGATGCAGACATAGCGGATTGGCTTCCTTATAGCCGCTATTCTTTCACTTACAATGCAAATGATGCCCTTACCCTTGAGGACTATGAGCGTTGGGATATTCCCGTTGATGGGGCATACAGTCATCGCAGAACAGAGTACTTGTATAATACTACAGGACAAGACTCAGTAAGGATTCATTATCAATGGAATGAATCTGCTCAGGAGATCTATCTTTCCTGGAAGGAGTACTTTTACTACGGGGAAGTGGATGTACAGGTCTCTACGGGTCTGAACAATATTCCGGCTGCTGAATTTACGCTCTACCCCATACCGGTACGTGACCTGCTCATGATCGAATCTGAAGTACCGGCAGACCGTATGGACCTGCTTGATCTGAACGGGCGGATTGTGTATTCCTCTGGCAGGATTGAGGCGGGTATGGATCTTTCCTCCCTTGAAAGCGGTATCTACCTGGTCAGGCTGTGGGATCCGGATGGCTCGTTACTGGGAACGCGGAAAATATTGAAGGAGTAAACAATAAATGAAGGACATGGATTCCGGATTGACAACAGCCGGATTATTCTTATCTATTCGGACAGAATCCTGTATAGCTCCTGATTTAAATAATAGTGATGCCCGGCGATTTCTTTCTTTTCCAGAACCTGCATCTCACTTAAACTGTTTAAATACTCCCTGGCTGTATTTTCAGCGTAAATTTTTGAGTCGACCAGGTGCTTTACCTTTATATATGGTTGTGTAAACAAAAATTCTATAAGATCTTCAGGCCTTCTGAATTTTCGTTCAGTTTTCTTAATATAATCCAGTACAGCATCTTTCGCTTGCACAATATCATTGATTTTATGGAAGGTGATATTTGCTGTATTTTCAACAGCCCGAAGCATATACTGGATCCAGTCTTTCCAGTTACCTCTCTGAGACACCCCCATCAGTGAGTAGTAGTAGTCTTCCTTATGATCAAGAATATACCGGCTAAGGAACAGGATGGGAACATCCAATAATCCTTTGTTTGTCAGGTAATGGATGTTAAACACACGACCGGTTCTTCCGTTGCCGTCACGGAATGGATGAATGGCTTCGAACTGAAAATGGGCAATTGCCATTTTAATGAGATGATCGATTGCGTATTGCTCATCATTGTTCAGAAATTC
>JAGLOY010000164.1 GCA_023138735.1 Candidatus Aegiribacteria sp.
AAACTCGGGAGCCTGATACTCATCCTTGTGATAGTAGTATTTCTTGCTCCAGTTCTTGCAAGAGAAATCTTCGGTTTGGATTTGAAAGACCTTCAGATATTCTCGTCAACAACTGTTGATATATCTGAGAACTTCCAGGTTGCCATTTCTGAAATAGAAATGATTGAGGAACTTGCCCTTGCAGAGTATCATGGAGTGGTTTTCCTGAGAGAAAGCATTCCCGTAAAGTTCCTGGGCTTTAGTATTTACGATATCGAATTATGGAAGCATATCCCTGGTGTTGTGAGAGCATCCATAGATCTGTCTGGATATGATCTCAATGAACATGTGTATTTTGAAGAAGGTATCGTTTATCTGATGCTGCCTGAACCCAGCATTGATACCTGCGAGTTGATCTTCAATGAAATCGCTGAAGGAATATCCCTGAGTCCTCTGCCCTTGGAATCAGCTACTGATATCGGTCTGGTTGAAGACGCGATGTATGAAAGTGCAAGAGTACAACTCATAGAGAAAGCACTCGCCGCTGGTATCCTGGACATCGCAGAAGAACAGGCTGTTTGTGACATAGATGCCTTGATCAAAACAGTTTGCGGGGACGAAATCTCTGTAGAAGTGGAATTCACCACCGAAGGATCTGACGATGGGTGAGAATACTATATCGCTGGACCTTGAAAGAGAGATGGTGGTTATCACCGAGAAGGCTGTTACATACAAGACAGTCAGAAGGCATAAGGTTGATATTCCAGTATATATTCTTGACTCTCCCGAAAGGGCAAAGCATTTCCTGGAGCCACTCTTTGAGAAAAGTCCCATCGAAGCCCTGTACGCAATTGCTTTGAACAGCAGTAATGAGTTTCTGGGCTTCATCAAGATTTCTCAGGGAACAGTTTCAAGGGCAGCCGTATATCCACGTGAACTGATCAGTATCCTCCTAATAGAATCCAATGCAACAGGAATAATCCTGGCGCACAATCATCCAGGGGGTTCTGCTCGGCCAAGCTCTGAGGATATATCGTTGACAAAGAGAATAATGAAACTGCTTGAAGGATTAGAGGTTCGTCTCCTGGATCATCTGATTTATGCACCCGGAAGACTTGGCCAGGAAGGAGCATGGGTTTCCTTGAGTGCAGAGGGACACCTGTCGTAACTGAAATGGGTAGCCTACATAATTAAGCTACCCCGTCTCCATATCTCACATAATATCATTCATATACAAATGCAATTACTGTACACTAACGAACGATAGTCTACACCACTTCTATTAGCACCCCAAGAATAATCGGACTTCGCGAGGGAATCACATGAAAAAGGCAGTTGGATACGTGCGTGTTTCGACGAAAAAGCAGTTCCGAGAGGGCGTAGGTCGGGAAACCCAGAAGGAAAAAATTCGAGCATGGGCAATCATGAACGAGTACCAACTCATCGGGATAGAAGAAGATCCCGGATACTCAGGAGGAAGGATTGATAATCGGGAAGGTCTTCAGAAAGCAATTGTTCTTGCGTGTCAAGAAGGAGCAGCCCTGGTTTCATACTCTCTCTCTAGATTGTCTCGTAGCCTGAAAGACACGCTCTTAATCTCTGAGAAACTGGAAAAGGCAGGAGCAGACCTGGTATCTCTTTCCGAAAATCTCGATACAACATCTGCTTCAGGTAAAATGATCTTCAGGATATTCTGTGTTCTGAATCAGTTTGAACGGGAAGTTCTTTCAGAGAGGACTTCCGCAGCCCTTCAGTACAAGAAGAAGCAGGGTAAGGTATATGGACCGATTCCATATGGATTCGATCGAAGAGGTGATAAGCTGGTTGAGAATGAGCAGGAGCTAAAGGTACTTGAGATGATCCGTGAATGGAGAAGTATGGGCTGGAGCTTAAGGAGAATAGCAGGTGAACTGAACAGAAAAGGGATTCCAGCAAAGAAGGGTGGAGTCTGGTATGCATCATCCATAAGGTTCTGATATTCAACTGATGCCTTTGAGGGTGCTTTCCTCTAATGTTGGAGCTATTCTTTATTGGAATGA
>JAGLOY010000165.1 GCA_023138735.1 Candidatus Aegiribacteria sp.
GGTGGTGAGAACATCGTTTTGAATCCAAAACTCAGAAGATCAAGAACAACAATGCTTTCATCAACTTCTCCAATTTCGTTGAGCAAATCTGTTATTGCCTGAGGTTCTATCATTCCTCCAACAACAAGCAGTCTAGATCCGGGTCCAGTTGATGGTAGCGAATAATCCTCAAGATTTCTTTTCAGTAGTGCTTCCTTCAATGACACTGCAGAGGCATGAGATCCGTTTTCCTTCATCAAACTGTCCACTGTTTCATATCGTGTTCTAATTTCATCCAATATTTCCGATGTTGGGGTCGTAAGAAAAGCCCGGATGAATCCCATTAAATCTGAATAAGAGATGCTTTCAGGATTGATTAATCTGCACGCATAGAAGAACTGGATGATATCCCTGAATTCATTTGTAAGAGAGATTGCATTAAGCAGGGCGTCGTCAGACAGCTCGAGGCCAAATGTTTTTTCTAAAGTTTCACTAAGAATCTTCAATTCTTCCGCAAGAAATCTCACAGCTGATTCACTTGGAATCCGAGCTGGATAAGTTAGTCGGAACACCTTGTCATCAGGAAAGCGTTTTCGCCAAACGTCAGAAACATTCTGAAGAGCATCACATGTGTTTCCGGGGAAAACAATTCCATCAAGGTTCAACAGGCCTCCATTAGCCCTTTGGCTGAAAATGTTACGGGTCAAAGAACATGAAAATGTCTGAAGACTTGATTCGAATCCACCTCTTACAGTGGGGTTAGTCAGGATCAAGGATGGTGTCAATCCATGTGCTAAGAACAATTCAATTGGCATGTGAGGGTAGATGTATCCTATGATAGCCGCTCCCTGTTCTGCAAGCTGTTTCAATCGTTGTTCCGAATTCTCGATAATTTCTCCATAACTCATCCGAAGTTCATTCCTTGACCTATCGATGCTACCTATTCTAAGCTCGGCGCGCCTTATGTCTTGTGCGGATTATCATCCTTTTGCTCAATTATGCGACTTTTTTCAAAAAGAGAAGTACATATCAGGCATGGTGTAAGTATAAATTGAAGAGTCCATTTAGATTTGTCATTATAATGGACAACCGAGAGTGATTTGGAGTAGAACAAAAATGGAAGATATGCTTTGGCATCAACACAAATGGCCAGAAGGAGTGAAGAAGACTCTGGAATATCCGGAAGAACCCCTTTACGCCATGCTGGATAGTGCCGCTGAAAAAAGTGGAGACTTACCCTATGTAGTATATGGTGGTCTGAGCAGGACATTCGCAGAAGTGCGTGACAGTGCTGATAGAATTGCGAATTTTCTTGCAAGTAAAGGAATAACAAAAGGAGATAGGGTTGCGATATTCTTACCGAATGTACCGCAATTCCCCCCGATTTTCTTCGGAGCCCTTAAGGCGGGAGCAACAGTCGTTACATGTAACCCGCAATACAAGGCAAGTGAACTTAATTTCCAGTTGAAGGATTCAGGGGCAAAGATCGTTTTCGTGTTTGATCATGAAACCTTTGTACCAACATGTTATGAGGCAATAAAAGACACAGATGTTACTGATGTCATTGTATGTAGTATCAAGAGTTTCCTGCCCAAGGTAAAGGCAATCCTTGGTGGATTACTGGGTAAGATTCCAAAGAGTCCCTATTATGAGGAAGGAATCACACACTTCTACGATGCTATAATTGAAGAATATGAGCCAAATTCACCACAAGCTCCCTATGCACCTGATGATGTTGGACTTATTCTGTATACAGGCGGGACAACAGGAGTTCCAAAAGGAGCGGCATTGAAACAAAGCAATCTTTATG
>JAGLOY010000166.1 GCA_023138735.1 Candidatus Aegiribacteria sp.
GACGATACAAACATGCTTGAAATGCTTGCCGGACATCTTACCGGAACGGTAGACAGGATCAGCCTGGAGCGAAAACTCAGAAATCTGGCCATTCACGACCCGCTTACCGGCGTATTCAATCGCAACTTCTTCCAGATAGCCCTGAACCGTGAAAAACTCAGAGCTGAACGGTACAACAGCAGTATCGGCTTTCTTATGATCGATATTGATAACTTCAAGGAGATCAACGACCTCTACGGTCACCTGACCGGGGATAAGGTTCTCAGGGAAGTTGCTGCATACCTGATTGATTCCATAAGGGAAACCGATTATCTCATCCGTTACGGAGGAGACGAGTTTCTCATGATACTGATAGAAACGGGACAGACGGCATCGTTGGTCAGAGACAGACTTATAGGCGGCGAAAAACTTGCTGAAAGGACTATACGTCTCATCGGTTCACCGGTAACCCTTTCAATCGGTCATTCCCACTGGAATTCTAAATCCGGGATTTCGATCCGAGAGACGCTGGCCGAGACGGACCGTAGAATGTACGAACACAAGAGAAGTAAAGGCTAGTCCTAGATCATTCAAGTTTGGCTCTCTGCCAGGCATTCTCCATCATTTTCATGTCGGCTTCATTAAGGGAAATACCTGCTTCCTTGAGTATTCTCTCCATTCTGGTGAACCTCTCAATGAATTTGCGGTTATTGGCCCTTAATACAGCTTCCGGCTCCAAGCCAAGCAGTCTGCAGTAATTCACCATGCTGAAGAAAACATCGCCGAGTTCAGCATTCTGAGCTTCAGTATCATCACTTTCAAGTGACTTCTCGAATTCGTGGATTTCTTCAAAGATCTTGCTCAGGGCACCACGGGCATCGGGCCAGTCAAATCCAACTTCCGAAGCTCTCTGCTGGATCCTCCATGCTGTCTGAAGGGCAGGCATGACCGATGGAATGGAACCAAAGAATCCCTCATCCTTCTTTTCTGAAGCCTTGATAGCCTCCCACTGCTTTTCTACATCCGTGGCGGAAAGGCCGCACTGTTGCTTAAACACATGAGGGTGCCGCCTGATCAGTTTTTCAGATATACCTTCAACAACATCCTTGAGTGAGAATTCGTTCTGTTCCTCGCATATGTCAGCTGACATGATGACATGAAGTAGAAGGTCGCCCAGTTCAGTCCTGAGTAGCTCCATGTCATTCTTCTCAATTGCATCGGCAACTTCGTATGCTTCTTCGAGCATGTAGGGGCTGAGCGATTCAACGGTCTGTTCCCTGTCCCAGCTGCAGCCGGAAGGACTCCGGAGCTTTCTGACGATCCGTATAAGACCGATAATGGCGGAGATCAGTTTATCCTGTGGTTCAGCCATGAATGGCTCCAGCCCCGAAGGATTCCCCTGCTTCCATATACAGCTCAGAGAGAGTGGGGTGCGGGTGGACCATCTCCCCGATTTCAGATGCTTTTACGCCCAGGTTGATAGCCATGACAGCTTCACCGATAAGACTGCTCGCGTCAGCACCGACGATCTGCACCCCTATTACGATTCCATCGCTCTCCCGGGCGATTATTTTCACGAAGCCTTCAGTTTCATTCATTCCCACTGCCTTGCCGTTCGCGATGTACCTGGAAATACCCGTTCTGACTGGAATCCCTCTCTTTTCCCACTCCTCCTGACCGGGACCTACCGTGGCTATTTCAGGGGAAGTGAAAATGCAGCCGGGCATCGCATCAGGATTGA
>JAGLOY010000167.1 GCA_023138735.1 Candidatus Aegiribacteria sp.
ATGTTCATATAAATATTCCCATACAGCAAATATACAAGGTCTGTTCTTTGAAATGGTCCAAGCTGCAGAGCCTTCAGGGAATTAGTCATAAGTGTTTCTGCGGTCAGCGCCGGATCTCTGTCCCATAGTTCTGAAACGGCATCGGCCATGTACTTAACATTGGAAGGTTCGTTCCGTCTGCCCCGGAGAGGCTCTGGAGAGAGATAGGGAGCATCAGTTTCGATCAGGATCCTGTCATGCGGAAGCGATCCGGCAAGATCTCTTAACCGGTTGTTCTTCCTGAAAGTCAAAGGACCCGCGAACCCGATGTAATATCCCCTTTGAGCAGCCTCCAGCGCAACATCAGAAGGTCCGGTATAGCAGTGCATAATAACCGGGACGGCAACATCATTCCCGAGAATATCAAGAACCTCCCTTTCAGCATTCCTGGAGTGAACTACAAGTGTTAATCCTAATGATTCGGCAAGTCTGATATGCTTGCTGAACATCTTGATCTGAAGCTCAGCAGAAGTCCTTTCCCGGTAGAGATCCAGCCCGGTTTCTCCAACAGCAATCACACGGGGACGGAGCAGTATTTCTACTATATCGGCGTAATTGTCTGGAAATTCCGGATCGAATTCGTTCGGATGAATTCCCGCAGCTGCGTATACGCCGGTTCGGGTTTCTGAAAGGAAAGCGGCCTTCCGGCTGCTCTCCAGTGATATGCCGGGAACCAGAAATCCGGTCACACCTGATTCTGCCGCAGATACAAGCACCCTGTCGAGATCATCGCAAAACCGCTCATCAGAGAGGTGGCAATGCGTATCGAAGAGTTCAAGCACCGGAGTTACTTTCTCCAGATCAGATCCTCCCTGGCAGGTCCTGTTGAGATGGCTTTAACCTGCACACCAGTTAGTTTTTCAATGAACAGAACGTAATTTCTGGCATTTTCCGGCAGTGCGTCCCATTCCCGTTCTCCCCTGATATCCTCCTCCCAGCCAGGCAGGGTTTCATATACTGGGATGTGTTTCCCCAGTCTTACGCCTGTTTCAAAGAGCGTAAGGTCGATTTCCGGATCAAGTTCGTACTTCTTGCAGACTTTGAGTTCAGGAATACCGCTTAGAACATCAAGGAGAGTAATCGTTGTCCAGGTGCACCCGTTTATCCTGGCGGTGTAATTCGCCAGAACCGCATCAAACCACCCGCACCTGCGGGGCCTTCCGGTGGTAGCTCCGTATTCATTACCCTGCTCCCTTATCCTCTCTCCAAGAGAACCGGTCAGCTCTGTGGGGAAGGGGCCGTTCCCTACTCTGGTGTTGTAAGCCTTCAGAACCCCAACCACCTCATCTATCAGAACCGGGCCTATGCCAAGACTTACACAGGCCGCTCCCGCTACGCAGGAACCGCATGTAACGAATGGGTAAGTTCCATGATCAGGATCAAGAAGGGATCCCTGTGCGCCCTCGGCAAGAATCGAGCCTTCGGATGCCAGTATTCGGGCAATTACCATAGATACATCCATTGCGCGATCAACCAGTTTGATGGACTCATGGTTGAATACATCAACCTCTTCCCTGAGAGATTCGGCGAGTT
>JAGLOY010000168.1 GCA_023138735.1 Candidatus Aegiribacteria sp.
AAGCAACTTGTAAACGAATCAACTTCAGAGAACATCACATCGATCAGATAGTCATCACCGATATGCTCAATCACTTCGTGAACGCCTGAATCAAACACATTATCAGGTATATCCCCCAGAACAGGATATATTAAAACGAGTGCAATGCCAAACAGAAATATGTACAGCATGTAATATCGCCACCTTCAGCAATTGTCCCTATACTGGCAGGAACCACGTCAGCTTCGTGAAAACGGTAAATTCCGGTTCTCCAAAATCACCAGTCTGCATGTCCGGGTCGGCATTCTCACCGACCATAAGGAAGAACATACTTCCAGGTCTGAATTGCCAGCTGAGCAGTACGTTCATCCAGTGACTGAAATCTCTGCTGCTTTCTTCTGTTTCCCACTCGCTGGCGAATCTTGATATCTGCGAAGTCAACCTTAAACTGAAATAGTTATTCAACATCCAGTTTCCACTGAGCTGCAGGGAACGCCAGTCCGTATCCCTGTGACTCCATTCCTCCAGATTCCAATTGTATTTCCGTGCATTCCCTGTCTGACTCCAGTTGATATCAGCCTCCAGTGATATGCTCGATGAGGGTTTGTAATTGATCCATGTTCCTGCATGATTGCTGGTGCCTTCGCAATAGGAGCTGATTCCCCCCCATAGATATCCAAACAGCTGCTCTCTGGAATCACTTGAACAGCTGAAATTGCAATTCAGTCCACCATCATATCTGGTACCTTCAGGTCCTTCGTACCTGTCCGTCCGGGAACCATTGTATCCAAAATCCAAACTAACATGATACCTGTTTCGGAATGACAGACCGGTGTTGAATCCAACTCCCCTGCCGGTCACAGGACCTCCGGGGACGCGATCGTACCAGGCATGCATATTACCCCACCAGTGCTGAAGAACTTCGCTTTCGGTATAAGGATGGTACAATCCGCTGTTCAGCCATGTACTTACATCTCCCGTGGATGATGTGTACCCGATCATGTTAGCATCAAAATTCTCCTCGCGGAATGAAATCCCTCCACTGAAATCGAACCTTTCATCAGAATATTTATAGAAAGATCTATAGGCATAATTATCATTCCAGCGGTTTTCATAAGAATTCCATGTGCCCGCAACAGCGGAGCTGATCTTATGATCCTCCAGAAAGGTGATCTGAGCATCCACCGCTCCGGAGCGGCCATAGGAATAGAGGGACCCGTCATGAGCCGGAGTATCGGTGCTGGTCCCACTGAAACCGATATAAGTTCCATTACCGAACTCACGAACGATCCTTCCTGCAGCGTAGTTCGTTGGGTGTGCCAGAGTACTGCTGTTATCCTTTATTCCTCCAGTGTATGCATTAAGGAAACCTGCGCGGAAACCGTTGAATGAACCGGTTAGCTTTACTCCTCCGAGTATCGGTATGATCTCCCCGTTTGGCGCCACCGAGCCTATCCGCCTGGAATAGAAAAGTGAGAAGGGCATGCTGAACATGTCCGAGCCTTCCAGGAAAAACGGTCTTTTTTCCGGAAGGTAGCTTTCCCAGTG
>JAGLOY010000169.1 GCA_023138735.1 Candidatus Aegiribacteria sp.
CTGTGTTGGTGGTAATTGGTAACCCCACTAGAACGTCTGGGGAGTTTCATGCTTCCCACAACAAGCGAGGCACCAAAGAGCTTTACTACAGACGGCATGTCAAGCCTACTGAGTCACGTTTCGTTGATCCCAAGTGGATGACGTCGATGGGTAGGAAGTATGGTCTCGAGTCTCCTGTATATAAGGTACGCGTCCTCGGCGAATTTGCTGAGATGGAGGAGAATCAGCTCATTGCACTGGAGTGGCTTGAGCAGGCAAGAGAGAAAGAGTTCGTTGACGACGGCTCCCTATCTAGGCTTCGACTCACTGTTGATGTTATGGATGGTGGTGAGGATGAGAGTATTGTGACTGTGACCAGGCTCTATGATTCCTTCACTCTCTTTGTTAAGCTGTTTCGCTTCAGCTTCCCCGCTGCTAAGTCCCCGATTGAGACGGCCAAGGCTGCTTACCGCATAGCTGAAGAGTATGGTATTGACTGGGACAATGGTGACGATATTGTTGTAGACTCTATTGGTGTTGGCTCAGGTACTGCGGGATGGCTGCTGGATAACGGTTGCAACGTGGTTGTGTACAAAGGAGGTAGTAAGAGCGACGACACCCAGAAATGGCGCTGCCGACGTGTTCAATCCTACCTAGTTTTACGAGATGCTTTCCGAGATGAGACTATCCTCTACGCGGATGACTTCGTCGACGATAACGATTGGGATGACTACGCTGCTCAGATTTGCTCGGTAAAGAATAAACCAGGTATTGAACGAGTGGAAGACTTGGAAACAAAGGAAGAGATGAAAAGACGTGGATTGAAGTCCCCTGATATGGCTGATGGCAGTGCCATGGTCTACGCAACACAAACCCCAACACTAGGTAAAGGTGAGAGCTTCGAACCTATCCTGATGGGAACAATGGAGTCTGCCAACTATGACGGATAATTTATACACTCGAATCAGAGCTGTGTTTCAAACGCCGGATGTCCCACCTCCTCCACAAGGAGATGTTGCATGGGCAGAGAGCTCTCGTATCTACGCAACGAACTCCTTTAATAAGTATAACCCAGATGAATTGATTGGTCGGAAGGGATATGCTATCTATCGCAAGATGATGCAAGACGAACAGGTGAAGGCTGCTGTTAAGTTTAAGCGTGATGCGATTACCTCTCGTGATTTCTTCTTCGAGCTTGATCACGAGGCACATGGCTTAACAAAGGACGAGGCTGAGCGTAGGATTGCGCTGTCTTACCGTATCATTGAGAATATGCGTGGTTCGTGGATGGATGCCTTGAACGGTATCATGTCGGCTTACTACAATGGTTTCTCCATGTCTGAGAAGATCTTTGGTCAGTTCGAGTTTAGCAATCTCACCTGGTGGGGTATTGAGCGATTAAACCTCAAGCCATATGATACGTTCTTCTTCAACACTGATGAGTTCGGTAATATCATCCAATACATTCAGCAGATGTCCGGTAAAGAGCAAGAACTGGATCCTGAGAAGTTCATTCACTACGTGGTTAACCCTGACATCGATGAGCACTATGGTGGTAGTGAGCTTCGCGAGGCTTACCGAGCTTGGTTCTCTAAAGACGCCGTTATTAAGTTCCGTAACATGTGGCTTGAGCGTCATGCAGGGGGTTTCCGTAGGATCCAGGTGAAGGACGGGCAGACTATCTCACCCAACTCTGCTGAGTATCTAAGTATTCAGAACGTC
>JAGLOY010000017.1 GCA_023138735.1 Candidatus Aegiribacteria sp.
CCGATACTACAGTTGTATCCAGCCAGCCTGCAAAGCATATAAGGCCGTCGAACAATTCCGGATTCAGCAGTCCCGTCTCGAAGGTGAAACCGCATCCCTGGGAGAAACCCATGAGATAGGTTTCATCGATTAAATAGTCTTCCTGCAGTGTCTTTGTCACATCACAGATGTACTGGTGACTGCCTTCGGCCGTTGCTGCAGGAAGATCCTCCTCATCACTCCAGATCATCCAGCTGAAGCCAGGTTCAGATCCTGAAAATCTTGGATAGGGCGCCTGTGGAACTGCGTATATGAAATCAGGTTCTTCGAATTTGTCCCAGAGACCCACGAAATTGTCCGGGCTGGATCCATACCCGTGAAGACCGATGAAAAGATCGTGTGGAACGGCCGGATCGAAATCCTCCGGCAGCATGATCCTGCATGGAATCATAGCGATTCCTGGAATATGAATGATACTTCCCAGATTTGCTTCGTTCTCCATCATTGCCAGGGTAATACTGTCCAGTGCAGGGGTAAAGAACTCACCATCTCTTACACTGTCGAAATCAGGATCCCACGATATCCAGTCTATATCCTCGAAACCAGCCCTCACGGAGCGGAGCATAAAGGATGTTGCGAGCATCTCGTCACCTATGAGGCCGTAACAGCAGGCCAGGTTGTAAAGAGCCGAAGCATCCTGAGCATTGCCTGCAAGGAAAGTCAGGTATTTCTCAATTGAAAGATCATAATCCTTTTCCATGTATGCCTCGTATGCTTCACTGGCTATGGAGTAATAATCCAGATCCAGAAAAGCGTACGGATCTTCGGTCTGCTGAGTTAAGGATAAAGGTAGAAGAATCAGTGCCAGGAACATGTTTCCTCCCTTGAAAAAACTATATAGTGCAGCCAGCGACAGTGAGCATCACAGTAGCTTAATATTATCGAATTTCCAGTCCCGGGTAGTATCCATTGTGCGAAGTGCAGTGGTCGGATACAAACCTCAGCTTGCGCCAAGTGATATTCATCCGTAATATTGGATGTGATTCGGGATTATCAGTTACAAGGGGTCAGCAATATGAACATAGTCTCTGCCAGTATACTCAAGAGGATTATTTACTTCTTCAAGTTCATTATTTTCTTCCTCGGACCGGGCATGCTCTACCATTATCTGAAAAAGAAGCAGACCTGGAAAAGGCTGGAACAGTACACAAAGGATAACAAGATTAAACGGGAGCTTACCAGCTCCTACGATGATTTCGGTGAGCTTCACTGGGAATCCCATGGAAGACCGGTCACGGTAAGGATCTGTTATGACAACCCGAGTTTCGGGCCATGGATATCGGTAGGTTTGAAACTGAACACTCAAATACTGAGGCTGCATACTTACAAACCCATGAACCGCCCGGGCTCCGGATGGGAGGAGTTCACATCCCCCAGTCCTGAGTTTAACTACCTCTACGAGAGCAGGCAGGTAAGATCAGACTACAGGGATAAGCTCCTGAACTCATTCACTATCTTCGACGATATTGTAAAATTCTACTCTGACTGGATTCTATACCTGTCCAACGATATTGGTACCAATGGCCTTGTAGTGGATGGGGAGGAAGTAAGGTTCGTTTTCGGCCCATCTGCAATAAGGAGTATGTTCCCCTACGTTACACCCGAGGAAATAGAAGCAGTACTGCCCGATATGATAGAACTTGCGGAGAAGTTCGACCGGATATTTCAACCTGACGGAGAGTGATGAGTATGAGATACGGACTGATTGCAGCTTTAGTTTGCTCCATAACGCTGATCGCTTCCGCCTGGACGTCATCAGAAGAAACATTTCTGGGCAATTACGGTGAAATGGTTTTCCGTCCTGATTCCCTGACTCTGTGCATTGTAACAACAGAGGGTGACACTGTTGTGTTTGCCGATACTCCTGTCGATATGAGAGGTGGAGATTCCTGGCATATTTACAGCGTAATATCCTATGTACAGGAACAGGATTACTATTACTGGGTCATCCAGATTGATGGATACGAAT
Organism: Candidatus Aegiribacteria sp.; assembly: GCA_023138735.1. GTDB lineage: Bacteria > Fermentibacterota > Fermentibacteria > Fermentibacterales > JCC-6 > Aegiribacteria. Next base: position 2,009 of record JAGLOY010000017.1, read on the forward strand.
CGATTAAATGGTACCTTGTAAGTAGTGAAAACGGAAGAATATATCCGACTATCTCTAACGCTGATCCCAGTCCGGATGGACATCGGCTCCTGTTCTCAAACTACGATGATGCCGAGTTCCGTGCAGAAGGCATAGAGATATGGCGAATAGATACCGACAGCCTGGCTCTTGAATTCAGCGATCTGGATGTACCGTGGGATCCATATCATGTGAATTGGGAAAGTGACTCAGCGGTGGTCTTTGAAAAGACAACGTGGGACTGGGGAATCCCTGAAATGACAACTCTACCCGGACGGCTCGAACTCTCCGGTGACGGGATATGGGAAACCGATGATCCTGAGAGCTGGGAGTGATGACCATGAAATGCGTATTATTTACAGCGCTTATCTGCTCCATAACCCTGACCGTTTCTGCCAGCATGTCAGAAGAAACGATTCTTGCAGATTACGGTGATCTGGTTTTCCGTCCCGATTCCGTGACTCTGTGTATTCTAACAGCAGAGGGTGACACTCTTGTTTTTGCCGATAGGCCTTACTCAGAGGATATTGATATCTCATATGCTTACGAAGTTATTTCCTGGTTGCCGCAGCAGAATTACTGGATACTTCAGATTTATGGACACGAATGGCAGGAAACGTTACTGGTAAACGGTGTGAATGGCAGAATAGACAGAACTATCTCTTCACCTGTTCCAAGTCCCGATGGAACCAGGTTTTTATGCTTCAATGGCGATCAGGTTGCATGCTTCGATGATAACGGTGTACATATCTGGCGAATAGATGCTGACAGCCTGGCGCTTGAATTCAGCGATCTGGATGTTGCCTGGGAACCCAGGAAGATGGAATGGATAAGTGACTCAGTCATTGTCTTTGAAAAGTTGTACTACTACTGGAGAACCTACGATGAGAAACACCTGCCGGGAAGGCTCGAACTCTCCAGCGATGGCACCTGGATTCCTGAGGATCCGGAGAGCTGGGAGTAGAATCCCTGCGTATTCAGGATTTGATGCCGTTCCGCCGGCGGGTTTTCACTATCATTTCATCCAATGCCTGAAGGAATCTTGATCGATCCTTTTTCGCGAATGGCTTAGGTCCTCCGGTTATCATCCCCTGATCCCGCAGATCATGCAGGAGATCCCTTATTGATAGAACATCCCCGATGTTGTCCTCATCAAAAGGAAGCCCTGTGTTCCCAAGCACCATTGCTCCATTCTTCAGGCACCTCGAGGCAAGAGGTATATCACCTGAAATCACAATGTCATCGCTGCCTGCGTGTTCAACGATCCAGTCGTCAACCACATCTGGTCCCTTGTCCACAACAACCAGTTCCAGCCAGCTTGATTCGGGTGTACGCATCCATGAGTTCGAAACGAGAATGACCTTCAGACCGTATCGTTTTGCGACCCGGTATATCTCCTGTTTGACAGGGCATGCATCAGCATCGACATAGATATCAAGCAACTGTAGAGCCTTCCATCAATTTACGAATGTATCTATGCTTTGAAACGGGAAGCGATCATCTCACCCGGCGCCATGAATTCGACATCCTCAAGCAGCAGTTCGAAGAGACAGAAGGTAGGATCCTCGGGACTGTCCCAATACTGACCGAAGAAGGGTATCCGTTCCGATATTCTGCACTTTACCTCCTGATCGGTCACTATCCTCACATCTCCAGAGCACCTCAGAGTGCCGCGACTTTCACCCTTCTCGAGCATCAGAGAGAACTCGAAGACCGGATATTTCTCGATCTGTTCGACTTTGGAATCATTCGAACCTGTACAGAACCAGAACCTGTCATCGTCGAATATCAGGCTGACCGGCCTTACTCTAGGGTGTGTTCCATCCCATGTTGCCAGATGGATCATCTGAACGGGTTTCAGGCAGGCCCAGGCCTCTTTTCTAAGCTCTGTATTTACTTCACACATCGGAATCTCCCTCTCTGTATCTGTGCTTGGCTGATGATAAGGCTTCAGCCTTCAGGGTCAATGCCGATGTTCAGCAAGAGTCAATGCATACTGACTTTCAGGGATATCATCGTTTGACTGTCTGCTATACTGTTACTTGTTCTGGCCAGTATCTGCAGCTCGGAGATTCTCTGGAGCTGGAACCTGACCGAGCTGCCGGCGGGATGGACAGCGAACGAATACCGGTATTGGGACGGATGGTGGACTGCAGGAGAATCCAGCTGTATTATCTTGTTAAAGCTCGAGGTAGTTGGAGGTGGCTGGTACACAATTGATTTCGACAGTCACTACTGGGGTTTCGACGAGTCCAGGGAAGGAACTCGAACAGCCAGTGTGATGGTTCCAATCAGCGGGGGAACCGAATTCTTTCTCGATTTTTACTCTTATGCCGGATCGAGTTGCGGTGCCATGGCAAAGATGGAATGGAACATTCAGGATCTGATGATAACCGATACTGGCGGAACCAGTTTAGCTCGCAGTACCTGGGGTACGATAAAGAGCTGCTTCGGGAGTATTTACTGGCCGATCGTTCTTAAGGGATGATCTCAGTTGCAGGTAGAGGAATAATGAAGCGTTACGCTACTTAAGGACTGTTAATATCAGAAGGAAGATACTGTTTCTGTTCATTATTATGTATATGGTTGTTCCCGCCAGTGCGCAAAGAGACACTCTTTACCTGGCTCAGAGCGAATTCGGAGACAGCCTCAGCTGCGATTATCTTGCTCAGGGCATTTTCCTTATCTGGTGGGACAACAGGAACGATCTGTCCCAGGAGGCTGCTGTGCTTCTGGACAGCATGGCTGTCTATCGGGGAACATGCCTGAACTCGCTTAATTTCCAGGATCCTCCCAATCCGCAGAACAGTTTCTACTTCAACGTCTATCTTCATGAATCCGGTGACGTATTCCCAGAGGCATGGGGGTGCGGAGTGGGAACTGACAGTTATGGGTACCCCTATATGACACTCCCCATTGGGATTCTGAATGATTGGATAACCATCAGCCATGAATCCTTTCACGTATTCCAGTACAGCAGTGACGCCCCTGGCTTCAGCCAGAATGACTGCTTCTGGTACATCGAAGGATCTGCCAGCTGGTTTGCCGCGATAACGTATCCCGAAGATGAAAATACTTTCGTTGAAGCGGAATCCCTGGTCAGAGTACCTCATATTCCCATGTGGCTCGGTTACGACAATTTTCCCTCATACTACCCTGAGAACTGGCAGCGGTACGTTCACCAGTATGCGATGGCTCTTTTCCTCTTCTATCTAACGGAAGTAAATGGTGTACCTGATTCGCTTATTTGTGGAGGTTTCTATAACGCCGAAAGCCCCCAGGAGCTCTTGCCCCAGGAGTATCTGTACGCTGGTCTCGGTGCCGTGGAAATGAGAAACTGTTTCATCGACTGGGCGGCTCACATGACAAATGATTTCGATTTCATCCTGCCCTCGCAGCGAGCCATGGCGGAGGTACACTGGAATACGTATGCGGACCCCAATGATGATAATGAGTTCACAAAGATTTTCGACGACTCAAGTTTTGGTGAATGCTTCAGGCCCGCCGACTCAGTTGCAACCACTGCCTGGTCCTTCAACACCTATAAGGTTCCAGGCGCCAACATTGATTTGTACACTTTCCACTTGCTGGGAGACGTAGCTGGCAGTCTGGGAGATCCAGCTTACTTCCAGGGGAAGATCCTTGTGAAAAATTCACTGTTCGGTGGTCGGTTCTACGATCTTGACATGCAGAATGATACGGCTGGAAGCCTTACAATAGAGGTAACAGCCGCCGATACCGCAATCTATTTCATTGTTGCTTCCATGCCGGAGATCTTCGCGGGAGTCGATCAGGTATTCCAGTACATTATCAACATCGAGAAGGGCGGCACATCGGTTGGCTCCTCAGTAGAACAACCCGAAATACTTCATCTGGAGCGGAGTACCCCGAATCCCTTCAGTGCTACTACTACGATAAAGTACGGGATCCCTGCCACCGGTCCTGTCCGCCTGACCGTCTACGATCTCCAGGGCCGCCTGATTATCACGCTGCTGAACGAAGAACTGCCTGCCGGCTATCACGAGACGGAATGGGACGGACGGGATGCATCAGGGATGTATCTTCCCGGAGGTGTGTACTTCTCCCGGCTTGAGAGTTCTGGCCAGGTGACTCACGGCATGATGACGATTCTCAGGTAGGGTTTTTCAGCGCCCCTTACCCGCGGGAGAATTCCTTTTCGATCAGTTCCACCGCAGTCCGGACACCTTCTTCAGATTCCATTTCCGATGCAAGTTCTTTTGTGCGGATTCTCATAGCAGGAGATTCGCAGGCTTCAGTGATTGCCGCGGACAAGTTGCTGCGGATGAGCTTCCTCCTGAGCAGGGGCTTTGGAGCAACACCCAGTTCTAAAAGCCGCGGACCCCAGAAGAGTTGATCAACACCGTACATGACAACAACCGAAGGCAGACCGCTGGCGACAACGGTGTGTGTGGTTCCCGCCCCGCCATGGTGTACAACAGCCCGGCAATGCGGGAACACATCCTTATGAGAAGTCTTGCCAACAAGCAGGATATCCTGATTATCTGGTGACCAGCTGAGGTCATCTCTAACGCACTGGAGTATGCAGCGCTGCCCGGCATCCAGAACTGCTCCCGCAGCCGTTTCCATCAGATAATCCACTTCCGGCTCGAAGTACAGCATGCTTCCAAAACTTACGTATACTGGAGGTGGTCCTGCGGCCAGGAACTCCGAAAGCTCCTGGGAAAGTTCCTTGCTGCCACTTTCCAATTCAAGGCTGCCGCAGACATGTACATTGCCCTTCCACTCGACCTTTTCGGGAAGCAGAGCCCTGCTGCAGCCGATAAGGGTAAGTTCGCTCATATCCAGAAGCCAGCAATGCACATCCCGCAGAGGTGCAAGCCCCACCCGGATTCGCAGGGAATTCACCCGTTCCCGCAGCATTCGCGACATTACCTTCGAAGCCGCCTTCCACATCAGTGAGTTCAGGAACCTTCCAGTCCAGGGCACACCGATTAACTGTATGTCCGGTGATGGAACTGCTGCTGCAGTTGGAGTAACATCCACCAGAGGAGTGCCGGTGCTCTCCGCCACAACTGCAAGCGGGTGAACTAGCAGATGTTTCACCACTACGTCGCAATCCAGGCAGAGCCTTTTGCTTTCTTCCATAAGTTCATCCTCAAGGGGATCGAACAGATTTTCCAGCAGGAATTTGAAATGGTTCATAGGATTTCGGTCCTGGATAGCCATTCGGCTCATCTTCTCAAGTATTTCCCGGTTGACAGGAATCGGTGTGGTCTCTGAGAATCTCACTCCCGATCCCTCGAGCATAACGGAGAAATCCCTGTAATCTATGGATGAGGCAACCATATCCACCTGGTGGCCCCGTTTCGAAAGCCCTGTTGCAAGGGCAATGAAAGGTCTTATATCCCCTTCACTGCCCCATGCTATAATACCGATTTTCATCCGGTGGTTTGAACTCTACTGTCTCTCCAGAAGGAACGTCTGCGGTCCATTAACGATTTCGAAAGTCAGTTTGTCACCATCTAAATCGATCAGGACATCCATATCGATACCGCCCAGTATAAGTTTCAGAGTGTCGCCCACAATCGTATACGTTCCATCAATTTTAAGAGCGCCCGAGCTGGAATGCATCTCACCATTTGCGTTGAATTCATAAATAACTCCGGTATTGGAGATATCCTCGCCCCTCAGCACTTCAGTAACTTCCCATACACCAACGATTCCATCACTCTGTACTTCAGCAACAGAACTATCATCGGTACTTCCCCCAGCACTTTCACCGTTTCCACAACCGAGAACAGCAAGACCAAGCACAATGACAAGAAGAAGTGTACGCATTGCCTACTCCATTCGTTAAGAGTTCATTCTTGAAGATACACATTGTGACTCTGTTCATTCATACCATAGAAGTATTTCTTTATCAAGATGGTATTGAATCAATATTTCCTCAGCAACCCGCTGCTTCGAAAACAGCGACCTCTTTCACAAGTTCTCCAGGTTCTGCTTCGCTAGAGAGGAAGAGCCTGAAAAATACCCAGTAAGCGTAATGCGGCTGATCATCCAGAACCAGATCCAGTTTACCGTCACCATCCAGATCTCCGACCCAGACCACTGATACAGCCTCTCCATGGGAATTCGGGTATACATCGGAAAGACGCTGCGATGTGGAGCCGTCAAAAAGGTATAGACCCTCATTCGTGGCGACTAGAGATAGCCCTGAATCCCCAAGTTCGATTGTTGTATCAGGCGGAATATCGGGTGAATCAACCATCACTGGATACAGCGGGCCTTTGAAAAACACTGAATCAGCAGGACGCAAAAAGAACATCAGCCTGTCCGCATCGTCGGAAGACCATCTATCCGTCTGATATTCCCAGTCGTAATAAGGATCGATAACTGCATCTGCAGCATAGATCAGCCTGGCAGTTCTCTCCTCACCCCGGTCAAGGTAGGGATCAATCGCATCCTCAACAATCATCTCAGCAAGCCTGAGTTCATACCCCGAACCAGTCTCGAACACACCAGACCAGATCTCACCGTTTACTCTGGATGACGCTTCACTTCCATGAAAACTTCCCGGAGCAAGTATTTCATATGATGTAGAGTCTTCAGGACTATCCGGGAATGCAATGACAGCAATAATCAGCAATAAAGAATATTTCAGCATTTCACCCTGCCTCTTTCAGAAGATGTTAAACCTTAATATCAGGTGGAACCTACCCGGTTGGTTAGATTCCACAAGCCTTGTTCTCTGAAACACAAAAAATAGTTCACGAGCTGGTGAAATGATCAGATTGACTGGCAAGCAAAGGTGGTTTATGATGATTTGTGATTGAAAGTATACGAACCGATGAATACAGGTTCCTGATAATTCAAAGAAGTTACATCGCATCCTTTGAACCTCTGACAGGTTGCGCAAATAATGATGAGGATTTGAACTATGGATAGCAGCCCTCCTTCAGAAAGACCAGAACCGCTGGGTCGCCGGAGACTGGCAGCGATCATGTTTACCGATGTTGCAGGTTCCAGCCGGTTGATGGGCGATAATGAAGATCATGTCATGTTATTGCTCAAACGGGATATCAGAGTCATCGATGATCTTTGTCAGCAGTTTGAAGGACGGGTACTCAAATCAATGGGAGATGGCTGTCTTGCCATTTTCGAAAGCGGAGTGCATGCAGTTGAATGCGCCAGGGAGATACAGAGGCATTTCAAAGAGCAATCCGGCTCATTACCGGAGAATGAAATTCTGGAGCATCGCATCGGTATTCATTTAGGGGATGTATATGTTAGTGATGAAGATGCAATGGGTGATGGTGTTAATATCGCGGCACGCCTGCAATCCGAAGCTCCCAATGGCGGTATCTGCATTTCCCAGGCACTGTACGAAGTAGTTAAAACGCGGCTTGCCCTCAAAACAGTATATCAGGGACCAAAACAGCTTAAGAACATCAGAGAAGAAGTACATCTTTACAATATTGTTGAATTAGATGAGGCACCGCAGGAATCTGCAGCTTCACCATACAAGGCAAAGACAGAACCCCGCAGCGGAAAAAAGTTCTGGAGAATCGCTGGAATTACAGCCATTGCTATTATCTGTATTCTTGGATTGCGAAAGTTAAAATCAATGCGCAACGCATCCACAGACCAAACGGAAATCTCAGCGGAGTTCAGCAGGCTCGACCAGAACAGCGATTTCAGACTGACGCCCGGTGAGCTTCCTGAAGAGTACAGCGAACGAATAATGAGGGCGGATTTTGATCAGGATGGTGTCGTCAGCCTTCAGGAATTTGAGGGAGCACTTACCATGATACGTCAGCGGGGGGAACTTCAGGAGTTGATTTTCGACCAGTTTGACCTCAGCGACGACGGTTGTCTTTCCCCTGATGAGCTGCCTGAACACCTGCGCAGCCGCGTCATGCTGGCTGATCAAAATCAGGATGGTATGGTAAGCCTGATCGAATTACAGAATTTTTTGGATAAGCAGTTATCCAACATTCCGGATGTGCAATCACTTCCTCCCACGGTACAATCATCTGACAACCCTGCTCCCGATCAGGATTCCCCTCAATTCAGAGATCCGGAGGAGTTCTTTCGGAATCTGGACCTTAATCATGATAATCAGATCACTGCGGACGAAATGCCCGAGCGGGGTCGTGCCCGCATGATGAGGGCCGATTTCAACGGAGATGATATAATCACTCATGAGGAATTCAGAGAAGCAGTAAACCAATTCGGCGGGTTGCACTGAGCCTGAAACTTACCAGAGAAATCAATCTGAGAGATACTGCAGATTCTGCTCCGCGATTCTCTTCCGAGAAGGAATGGTCGTCATACCTATGACGGTTTCCATGTCAGCCATAGCCTGCTGCGTATCTCCAGTTTTCATGCAGCAAAGCCCCCGCATGTAATATGCGTCCTCAAAATCAGGATCAAGCCTTACTGCTTCACTGAACTCCTCTACCGCCTTCTCGAATTCATAGAATCCGGAGAACTGGCAACCCCTGGCGTAGAAGTACTCACTGGAACTGGGATCCATTTCCGATATTTCTCTGAGTTCATCAATCAGATCAACTATGTTCTGCAGGGGTGAACCCTGTGGGTCTATACCGTTGTGAAAGGTCATAATCACTTCGTATGTCCGCTCGAACTCATACAGAGCACTGTCAAAATCATCCATTCTCAAATAAGCACCACCGGCAACTTTGTAGAAATTTTCGTCTGTTGGGTCAAGTTCCATACCCCTCTTCGCGTACTCAAGTGCATCTTCCCATTGGTCAAGATGTGCTGCGGTCAATATCAGTCCGTTATATATCCGCGAGTAACTATCATTTATCTCCAGTGCCTGAAGCAGACCTTCGTGAGCCGTCTCTATTTCATCCTGCGTGATATAGATCAGAGCTCTGTCCATGTACGCATCCAGATAATACGGATGCTCATCGATAATGTTACTGAAAACTTGAATGGCGTTATCGAAATTACCCATGTACGTGCAGCATAATCCTGAATCATAGAGGTATTGCGGGTTATCAGGAGCCAGTTCGATCGCGATTTGATAATCCGCGAGTGCTTCCTCGAAGTATCCTTCATCCGTTAGGAATCCAGCCCGGTCGTAATAGGCATCTGCACTGTCAGGGAAGGTTTCGACTTTCGTATTGTAATCATCGAATGCTTCTTCATAACGCCCCAGAAGAGTCAGCGCATAAGCGCGGTTTGAAAGGGCTTTGTAGTTAGTACTGTCCAGCTCAAGAGCGGTATTGAAATCAGCAAGAGCTGCATGATGGTTATTGAACTCCTTTCCCTGCAGGAGACCTCGGTAAGAGTACAACCCGGAAAGCACTTCCACAGGCATGGTTACTGCAGCTTCAATTGCATAGTTAATCTCAACCATTGCTCTATCGAGCTGTCCGGAATCCCAATACACCGATGCAGCCAGAAAGTGGGTAAAGTACCTTATCCGGTCAGGGGGAGAAGACTGATCGTTCAGTAAGTCTACGCTGAAGCGGATTACCTCATCATCATCATCAATATGCATTTCAAGATCAGTTCCCGCATCGTCACTCAATATGTGAGTTGATCCGATCCTCAGAGAAACGTTTGAGCCTTCAATTTCGTACAAGCCGATAACTATCTCTTCTGCGCCAGCTGCATAAGCCTCACTGTAAAAAGCACTGAATTCCTCTATCGGCACCACTCTGTCATGGAGCCTGAGTTCAATATTGCCTTCAGATTCTAAAATGGACTGCATCCAGCGAATGACGGTCTCGCTCACTGGATAAACATCAGGATCAGGACCCTCCATCCCTCCAACAAGAACAAGAATGTCTCCACCTTCATCTGCTATCGCGGCAGGGACGCCGAACATCAGAAGTGTTGCAGCAATGAGCGCGGTGAACCCCCAGGATATTCTGCCTGTAACAATCATTCCATTACTCCCTCTATGCAGATATGAGTAGAACTAGATCTCTTTTTTCATTTGAAGATGACACCCTTGTTCTTTGCCTGTAAACTCCCAGCCATGATTCTTATAGAACTGTATTGCTTTATTGTTGTTCCTGCTGACATCAAGAACAATGACTCTGCAGTCATATTCCTTCAAAACTGATATGGAATAATCAAGAAGAAGTTTTCCATGCGACCTGCCCCTGCACTCCGGGATCAGATAAATAAATCTCATGAACCCGACTCCCGGTTTACTCTTCATAGCAAAAATATCCACAAAACCGATGGCTGAGTTGTCTTCGCAAACAACAACGCAGAATGCATTGTCCCGTTTTTGTGTGGACAGCACAGCCTTTATGTAATGTTCGCAATCAGCTGCATGATCCTCAACAATGTCCCCAACACTTTCCTTTGTATCCCTTAGAAAAGCGCAGATCATGTCTCGGTCTCTGTCAACGGAGAATGCTCGAAAGGTCACATTATTCATAATGCAGTTTCACTCCCACGAATACTATTCTAGCTTAACAAGTAACGAGGATACAGATCTTCCTCCAATATCTGAAACTCTGACAAAATAACATCCTGAGGGTAATCGTTCTCCAGTATCAGTCTTTCCAGTCCAGATGAGATTTTCATTGAAAGCACTGCTGTATGTCAGCCGTCCGGATTGATCGAATATCCTTATGCATGCGTTATCCATAAATCCCTGAGCTGAGATGATTACACATCCACGCATGGGATTCGAGCTGAATATAAGTCCGTGTAAATCGGAATCAGGATCCCCGCTTATTCCAAGGCCATAATAGTGTAAATAGACTCCAAGTTCAGAAGGCACGCATACCCAGATATAACTTTGGGGATCAGATTCCGCCTGTTCAGTTCCAGAAACTCTCCCAGCAGGTTCATCGGGTGCCAGATTTCCATTATATCCCGTGGGAGACCACGCCTGCAGTCTGTCAGACGGGGTAGTGGACTCAAAAGCAACCCATGCTGCATAATCCCCAAATTCTCCACCACATCCGATCTCGCCGATTTCCGCTGAGGAGGGAAGTTGTATTATCGAAGTTACCTCGGTGAATTCACCAGGTGGCCAGATATTCCAGATTGTACATGAAACCGGATCAGCGATAAGGAAGCAGGGAGTTGTATAGAAGTCATCATGATTCCAGCCAACTCCGCTTATCTCCTGAATGCCATATCCCGAAAAATCCCAGGATCCGATGTAATTCCCATCGGTTTGCATTCCATGAAGAATTGCCGTACCGCTTTGTGCGTAATAAAGCACACTATCGCACCATGCCAGTCCTACCGGATCTGTAGCACCTTCAACTGGAAGAGATTCTACAAGGTCGTATGGATACTCTGATTCAAAACCGTAGATTAACATGGTTACAGAATCAACAGCCCAGACCAGATCCTCACCGGTTCCGATACCGGTGACGTATCCGTATGGCAGACTGAAGGAACTCTCCCAGGCTATTGCTGTCACTGTAAAGAGAATAATTGATAACAGGAATTTCAAGGGAAAACTCCTTCCGATATTACTCACAGAAAGCCATATCTGTTAATATGTGTTCAAACACACCAACATTATTATAATTAAAACAACTGGTGTTGAACAATCTTCTGCCTGGATTAGTCCTGCTAATGATCTGTATCAAAAGTACGGGCAGTAAATTAATACTGCCCGTACTGATTCAGTAGACTCAGCTTTTATTTCTTAACGTAGGTCATTGTGCACAGGACAGCACCCTGGGGATCCTGAAGAACGCAGAATCGTCCGATCCCAGGGATATCGAAAGCCGGCTTGAGGATCTTGCCGCCAAGGTCCATTACACCCTTGACCACCGCATCCACATCGTCGACTGTGATGTAGATGTCCCAGCTCGGAGGCATACCCTTGCATTCTGCGGGCATGTCCATTATTCCAGCGACAGCATTACCATCTACCTTTATAACAGTGTATTCTGCTCCTGGCATGGGTACAGTTTCATACTCCCATCCGAACAATTCCTTGTAGAATGCCTTTGCAGCATCAACATCTGTTGTCATCAGCTCGAACCAGCCGAATGCCCCGTTTTTCATCAGATCTTCGTTCATCTTTCTTTCCTCCTCATAAAAAAGGTGAATAACAACACAGGTAAACATATGTATACTACCTGTTATGTCAAGGCAGCATTGGATTAGCTATCCCTGTATCTGGAAGTAACACTTAAGTATACTTAACAGAGTATTTGCTGCTGTATGTAGTGCCTGTCAAAAGGATTATGTCGATGAAAGGAAGTCTGAAATGATCTGCTGCTGCATTGCGCTCCTAATAACTGCCCAGGGTTCTTTAGCAGATACTCTATGGACAGAGAACACTGAGTACTATTCCATATCCGTGGATTATCCCGCAGTAGCTCTGGAGAATGAAGCTGCAGGGGAGAGGCTTGAGGAGTTCGCTTCAGGACAGATACAGAACTTCAAGGATAGCTTCGAGGAGTATTTCAAGGATGATCCCTTACAGATGGAGTGGAACCTGGAGATCAACTTCACCCATGAGCCCTCACCGGATGGCATGCTCTGCATAATAGCATGGATGTGGAGTTACACCGGAGGTGTACACGGGAACTCGTGGACACGGGCCTTCGTATTCGATCTCGCCAATTACTCGGTCATCGGACCTGTTGAACTGCTGGGCGGACAGACTGAATTTGAAACCTTCGCAGAAGAGGTCATGGTTCAGCTGAATGAACTGCTTATGGATGAAGGCTGGATAGAGGAGGGTGCATCTCCGACCGCAGAGAACTATCACACCGTTTTTCCCGTCCCGGATGAGAACGGCGGTATCGCTGGTTATACGGTCTTATTCCCGCCCTACCAGGTTGAATGTTATGCATATGGAACCGTAGAGGTGTACGTTCCGGCCGATTGAACCGATGAGCTGACTGAACGCCTGCGCGGCCGCATCACTCTGACTGATCTCAACGGAGATGATGTATCACTTAAGCGGAATTCAGAGGGGCAATTACATTGCTGAACTCTTCAGGGATGGCTGGGTGCTCTTGCCTCAAGGAGGTAATCACTACCTCCTGCATGAATTTCAGAAGTGACCAGGTTTGCAGGATATGCGGATACTAAACCAAAGAAGAAACTGCAGTCGCCGTTACCGGGAGCATTGCCTGCGCAGATGCCCGGTGAAAAGTTGAAAGTAAGAGTGTCGCCTGCTACATCCACGCTGGTAGGGGAGATGTTACCAAGACCTCCGGTAGTTACGACATAGACCTCTTCGTCACTGCCGTTTCCATCGAAATCCAGCGATTCAACCGGACCGAAAACGATTCTGAAGGAACTTATGCATACGATGTTAAGGATGCCTCCCACCTGGGTTAGGTCAATCCGGTATTCGTAACCAAACAGACCCTCAGCGAGTGTGCCTGTTTCACCAACAGGGAGGGTTCGAGATTGAAGGAAGCCGGTTCCCTCCATTCCGATCAGCTCGATATCGTCTGTGGTATCGGTAACCGTGATGGTTCCATCGTTGTCGAAGATGTAATTGATCGCAGGAGCATTAACGTCCACAAGGCTTAGATGCGTTCCATTGCATGATGCAAGAAGAAGAACTACAAGTATAGTAATGGATACTGCTGTTTTCATTTGCTACTCCCTTTCCAGGAGGGTGGCCTAATAAGACTTAAGTGTTTTACTTCCTAAAAACTGTTACTTCTTGAGTTGCAGAAAATTATCATCAACGATCATAATATTCTTTGGAAGCCTGTTCCGCTCTAATCTTGCTACGGATGTTGTGGTAAATCTGCCCGGAACAGTCCCCCAGATTTCATCACCGTATCCAAATACTATGACCCCTTTCGATGGGATATTGATCGGTAGATAGCCTATTATTTTTCGGTTGTCCGGCGACACTTCCGTAAACAGGTCTTTATAGTATTCCTCTTTACCCACATTTATCATAACAAAGGGATGTGGTGCACGATCCGGGAAATGTTCACCGCTTACTTCAATACGTACTAACAAATGAGGCCGATCATTCAGAACTCTCACAACCTCACTTGCTAGTGCTTTGTACTCTGGTAATTTCCGCATTCTGTATTTTATGTCCATTATCTCACCTCTTTAGTTTGAAAATTCTATATTATCAATTTCGATTTCTCCGGTCGTCTTTTCGGAGAATAGAAACGTCAGGGATGCAATATCATCCAAATCCACTTTGTTCAGTCCGGCACAAACAATGCGGTATGACTTTAGGGGTATGCGGACTGTCAGCATGGCAGATTTGCTGTGTGCATGATTAGGACGGTGATCCGGGAAAGGAATTACATAGAACGGACTCACTCTAACCGCTCTTTCATTATTGGAACCATCTTTCAGTGCTACACGGAAATTTTGAGTTTGATTTGATGGATTATCAGCACTGTCTGTTTTTTGTGTGACACGAAAACTCAGTACTGAATACGCAGACACATTCTTATGGGCTGGTGGAATGGTGAAAACCAATTTATCGCCAGTGTTATTCCACTTAATCTTCATGCCCTGGGTATCATGTGGAGATTTCTGATCGAGACCCGCGATTACTGCGGCACTCATTTTACCTTCACCTGGGTTTACAGGTAGTGTTCCCGCATGGTCGACCGTGCCACCAATTGTACTTGCCTGCCAGTTTACAGCACCTTCAAATTCATCAACAATTTTAGTGGTTGTATCATGGTATTGGATATAGAAGATCGCACCGGTTGATGAGACAGATCCTGGTGTCCATTCTCCTGCAAACATTCCTGTCCATTGCGACTCATTTTTGAGGTGCCATCGGTAGAATGCGTTCATATACGCTTTTGTGAAAGCTTGTTGAGTGGTAACAGGTTCCATATCTGCTATGGCATCACCATCCCATGGAGCATCGTGGTTATCAGTTATGAAACCGTTATGGGTTGCACGATAAACAAAGCACATACTTTTTCTGGAGCCGTTCGCACGGTCGTAATGTGCGAATCCGGTTTGCGGTACAGTGTAATTAGATACCCAGATACCACCGGTAATATCCCCATCCCTTGAGCCGTAAAGCACAAAATATGGTTTTGACCATGCGCCACCCAGGACTTCTGTTCCATACTGATCTGTTGGTGCCAATGCTATCACAGCATTAATGTTATGACCCAGAGCCTGCTGCTGGTTTATTCTGGCAGCTTTTACCACTGCATCACCACCCCGGCTATGTCCCATGATGCCGATATTATTTTGTACATTCGAACCAAACTTGGTGTTGATGACATTAAGATGAGGAAACAACGCTTCCGCACGCCCCTGTCCTCCCATTCCATGGCTATCAAATGAACCATTGAAATATCTGACATCAATACTTGCGGCAATGAATCCATTTTTCGCAAAATGCTCAAGCAGGAAATCATAGCTTGTATAGTCGTGTCCATTGCCGTGTATGATCACGATCAAAGGATAATTTGGCTGGTTGGAACTGATAGACGCGGGATCGGTAATCCCTGGCGCATCGGCAGGAAAAAATACATTTGCTTTTAGTCTCAGTTGTCGATTTATTATTGTTGGCACAGTGGAAGAATGATATTGACCGGCTTCATCCTGCACTGTCACTGTCCCCGAAAGACCCGGCATTGCATCCACATCGGTCTGAATGTAATTCCAGTTCCCTGCATGATTGAAGTCCTGCATAGTTCCGGGATCTTTAACAATACGAAAACCCGCCACAAAATAACCGTCGATTATATCAAGAGGCGTATTGTACGCATGATCGGGAACAAAAAGGCTTGCGTCCGATGTATTGTTACCAAAATCTGCAACGATATCATATTCACCTGGCAGCATTGCGTTTGGCCATACCAGCGATTTATCCGCATTCATACAGCCGGCCTGGAGCTTTCGTTTAATCGTGTTCGCATTTCCTCCCAGTACAGGCAGGTGGGTAAGGCTGTTGTTCGACCATGCGGCAGCATCCTTGCTTTCGATGACGTACAATGCGCACATCTTACTGATGTTGTTGGGATCCACTATTCCCGGATCAAGCCCGGCCCAGACATCCTCACCTACCGTGAATGTATCGGCATAACGGAAGTAGGGAGACCCTGAGATCGAATGTCCGCTTATTGGAATTCTGTTTACACAGCCACCGAGAACAGGTTTTGCCAGCCAGAAAGCTTCACGGATTACTAAGCCGGTAACGCGTCTTGAACCGATGACATCATTCGGAAGAACAGCGAGTAACTCATCTTCCTCAAAACCATAGCGCACTGGGCGAACTATAAAGTCATACGCACCCGGCATCAACATTTCCGCCCTGGCAAATTCAATTGTCTGTTGCACTCCTCCTTCACGCAGGGAAACCTCCAGTACGGCTGGTTCACCATTACTGAAAAGTACAGGTTGGAAAGGATTGCCAACTTGCCAGTCATACTGCCGGGGAACCATATAGATTCGTATATCACCTCCAAACGGCAGGTTTCTCATCGTGAGCATCAGGGGGTGTGTGCCCACCTCAAAACCATTTAATAACCTACCGTCCTTCTCAGAGACTATTACAATCGGTGTGTGTACGGCATCGTTAATTTTGAAAGTAGAGGTGGAAATAGTTTCCCTTCCCATTGAGATATTTAGACTGTAACTTGCGCCATCCCACCTCACCGTTGCCTCTTCAGGGGTGAATCGCGCCTTGCTGTTGGGGTCATCGAGCCCCATCTGAGGCCACAGCACAGTTGGCTCAATATCACCGTAGCGATTAGAGATGAAGGTGCTGGTGAAGAGCGCTTTACCGTCCATGGAAAGTGAAAAATCATGTGCATATCCCGGTCTTAATCCTTTCACCTGGATAGTCAGTGATTCGCCTGTAGAAAACTCGTTCCTGGCCTCTCCATTGTCGCCAGTCAGCAGTACTTCTGTTTCTGTATGAGCATGTATTTCTATCCAGGGAATAAGGATTTCATGTTCTGATATTCTATCCTGATTCCACCGTACAGCCCTTTTAGTGTCGTGTATCAAGGTAGTGCGGTCACACTTGAATACTTTGAAATAAATGTCTGGTTTTTTCTCGAAGAGGTCCCTGAAATCAGAGGATTCGCAAATGATGTCAAATATTCCTTCTGTGTCAGTTATTGCCGATCCGAGCAGATCGTCAAAAAGTAAATCCTTATCGTAGGATTTCACAAACAGTCCTGGCAAAGGTAGACCTGTTTCTTCTTCTTTAACGATGCCTTTGATTCTGAAAGTGATCATGACTATTCCTCCTTTAAATGTAAGTAAGTTCCTAACTTATATGGAGTATTCACTTGTTGCGATACGTGAAAAACAGTATTACGGTTGAACCTGATGACATAGTCTGTTGTGTCCGTACCTGTTGAAGCTTTTAAACTGGTGACTATGATACCGGCCACACTATCTCATCAATTTTCGTTACATCTTCTCTCAAGAAACGCCACGGAGAGCTTGTTTTCTTCGAGAGGCATTCGAATACCAGATTAATAGAGCTTCTAAGTAATCCACATTAACTCGTATACACAATATCTCCACTCGGTTCAAGGCTCATCTGGATTTAGAGGATTATAGTGTGATATTAGAGTCGATATAAGGCACTAAATGAGTAATGCATTATTATTCCAATTGTGATTCTGAATAAACAAGTGAAAATCCTAAGACAACATACACATTATATGCATATACTTCTTTAATACATTATTTAATGAGTATACTGCATACTGACACATCAATGCCGAGGTCTTCATGGATAATCTCCTCGAGACCGGTAGCCTAACTCCAGCGGAATCCAGAGTCACCTTCATACCGGCCTGACTGAAGCACATCATATCTGCATAAATACTGTTGATATTGTTATTTACTGAACGGAATGAATTATCCTGATCAGGAGTAGTCCCGTATATGATCTGTATCACAAGAACGGGCAGTAAATTAATACTACCCGTTCTGTTTCAGTAGACTCAGCTTTTATTTCTTAACGTAGGTCATGGTGCACAGGACAGCACCCTGGGGATCCTGAAGAACGCAGAATCGTCCGATCCCGGGGATATCGAAGGCCGGCTTGAGTATCTTGCCGCCCAGATCCATTACACTCTTGGCCACCGCATCCACATCGTCGACTGTGATGTAGATGTCCCAGCTCGGGGGCATACCCTTGCATTCTCCGGGCATGTCCATTATTCCAGCGACAGCATTACCATCTACCTTTATAACAGTGTATTCTGCTCCTGGCATGGGTACAGTTTCATACTCCCATCCGAACAATTCCTTGTAGAATGCCTTTGCTGCATCAACATCTGTTGTCATCAGCTCGAACCAGCCGAACGCCCCGTTTTTCATCAGATCTTCGTTCATCTTTCTTTCCTCCTCCTAAAAAAGGTGAATAACAACACAGGTAAACATATGTATACTACCTATTATGTCAAGGTACTGAATTAACCAAGCCTAATCATCTAATTCAATGCACTCTATGATTCCGTAGTAGGGTACCCCACCTTCACTTATGGGCCTGGATCCGGTGATGGTGAAGAGCTTGCCGTTCACTGTTTCTGCAATAAGACCTTCTCTTGGAGTTGGCAGCGATGGCATGGTAATCCAGGAATCCGAATCATAGCAGTATGCTTCAACCGCTTCCGGACCGCCCCGGCCTCCTGCGACGATAATACAGTCTCCGAAGCTGCATACTCCGGATGCCCCTCTTCCGGTGAGCATTGGAGCAGGCTCGGTCCAGGTCTTTGCGGCAGGATCGTAAGCCTGAACAAGGTCATTATCCCATCCACCGATAATGTATATCAGGCCATTCATATAGATGCAGCTGAAGGTTTCCCTGTACATGGGCATGAGCGGGTCACTGCTCCAGGTGCCTGTTGCGGGATAGAACTTCTCTACTTCCATTCCGGTTTCCTCAACTTCAGGGTCATATCCCCCGAATACGAAGATTGTATCGCTGCAGACCGCGCTGCCACCCCAGCCCCTTGAGGTGGGCAATGGCGAAAGTTCTGTCCAGGTATCAGTTGCCGGATCGTATTCCTCAACGTAATCGGTCGCGGTGTAACCCTCCATGAAAGACCCTGTCTGACCGCCAATCGCATAAATCTTCCCGTCAACCACGGAGACCATCAATCCCCATCGGGCGTTGCTCATGGGGGATACTGCGGACCAGGTATCGGTTACTGTATCGTACACCTCAACATCCGGGATCGAAGTAAAAGGAGGGATACTGTCCTGACCCCCGATGAGATAGATGTTACTACCAATCACCGCAGATCCGGGACACCAGCGAGGTATCGAAGGAGATGCGCATGTAGTCCAGTTCTGTGCAAAAGCGTATCCAGCGGACAACAGCAGAATTAATGCCATGAAACCTGTCGAGACTGCCGAGTTTCTCATAATGACCCCTTCACTATACTGAATGACTGCAAAATCCCTATTAAGATAGTATTGAATGTATACACGAATATCAATAATCGTCAAATCTGAAGTATACATTTGCATTTCCCTGCTGTAATGAGATATTCTTCTAAAGAGTTGAAACTATAGGATCCATTACTGCTGAGGAGGGGAGACCGAATATGTTCTTCTGCTGCATCGCGTTACTCATCGCCGCCCAGGGTACACCAAATGATACTCTCTGGACAGAAAGCAATGAGTACTGTTCCATATCCGTGCATTATCCCACAGTTGCCCTGGAGAATGAAGCTGTAGGGGAGAGGCTTGAGGATTTCGCCTCAGGGCTTATACAGAGCTTCAAGGAGCAATTAAAGGTGGAATTCCAGGATGATCCTCTACTGACGGGATGGAGCCTGGAGATTAACTTCACCCATGAACCCTCACCGGAGGGCATGATCTGCATACTGGCATGGAACGGGGGCTACACCGGAGGTGCCCATGGCAACTCGTGGACACAATCCTTCATATTCGATCTCGCTGCTGGCGCGTTCATAGGACCTGTTGAACTGCTGGGTTCCCAGGCAGAATTGGAAGCCTTTGCGGAAAAGGTCATGGTTCAACTGGATGAAACGCTTATTGATGAAGCCTGGTTAGAGGATGGAGCATCACCGACTATCGAGAACTACCACACCGTATTTCCCGTCCCGGACGAGAACGGTGGCATCGCTGGTTACACGGTCATTTTCTCGCCATACCAGGTTGCCTGTTATGCAACCGGATCCGTCGAGGTGTACATTCCGGCGGAATGATCTGCAGTGATGTTTGACTGCGTTTGTATCGGATTGTATGGTTAAATCCAGACAGTAAATTCAGGTATCTCTGATCTCGGTGAGGAGGATAAGTATGGCTTCGAGTTCACGCAAGTTGACACTTTTCAAGCTGGTGATGATAACACTGGCGTTCATTATGAGCATCCGGAACCTGCCTATGCTGGCAGAGACCGGCTGGACCCAGATCTTTTATATGATAGTGGCAGCCATCCTGTTCCTGATACCCACCTCACTCATCTCGGCGGAGCTGGCAACAGGCTGGCCCTCGGCGGGAGGTGTCTACAAGTGGATTCAGCTGGCTTTCGGGGACAGGGCAGCGTTCCTGGGGGCATGGATGCTGTGGGTTCAGATGTTCTTCGGTATGGTGATGATCGGTTCCTTCATTGCTGCCATGCTGGCTTTCACATTCATGCCAGAGCTGGCCAGTAATAATATCTACATTGCTGCGGTTACGATACTCATCTACTGGGTTGCCACTCTGTTCAACCTCAAGGGACTGAAATCCGGCAGCCGGATAAGTTCGATCGGTTTCATCGTGGGTGTATTGATCCCGTTCTTCCTCATACTGGGTTTCGGGCTTACTTATTTCCTCAGCAGGGGTCCGAGCAACCTGCCGACATTCTCCCTGGGCGCGCTTCTGCCGGATTTTTCCACTATCGGAAACCTCGCCTTCTTCGTTGGGATAATTTTCCTCTACTCCGGAATGGAAGTATCCTCCGTTCATGCAAATGAAGTAGAGAATCCAAGAAAAAACTACCCCCTGGCCATGCTTGTAGCGGTCATCCTGATAATGACTCTTAATATTCTCGGAGCCTTCGCGATTGAGGTGGCGGAGCCGGCCAGTTCCATCAGCCTGGCTTCGGGAATAATGCAGACCTTCACAGTGTTCTTCAACCAGCAGAATGTCAGCTGGCTTATCCCGATCGTGGCCTTCATGGCGGCTGTCGGTGCTTTCGGACAGCTGAGCACCTGGGTGCTGGGTCCATCGACCGCTATGCTGCAGGTTGCGAGAAACGGTTTCATGCCACCGTGGTGGCAGAAGACCAACAAAGCCAATGTTCCCATCAGGTTCGTGCTGGTCCAGGCGACCATGGTCTCACTGGTAGCTCTGATATATGTGATAGTGCCGGCAGTGAACGCCGGTTTCTTCATGGTGCTTATCCTGACAATGGTACTGTACGCTGTGATGTACCTTCTTCTCTTCGCGGCAGGCATCAGGCTCAGGTACAAGTACCCCGATGTGGAGCGGACGTACAGGGTTCCCGGAGGGAACGCAGGAATGTGGATAACCGGTGGAGTCGGCTTCCTCACGATGATCTTCGTGATAATCATAAGCTTCTTCCCGCCAGCCAACCTCCAGGTGGGAAGCCCCCTGTTCTACGTTCTGTTCATGGTGGCCGGGCTCGTGATATTCTCCAGCCTCCCGATGATCATTTATTCCTGCAGAAAACCTGCCTGGAAAGCCATAACAACAAGCGATACGGAAGAGAGTGAATAGTATGAAGGATGAGATAGACATCAATGGACTGTTCCTGGGGCCCAAATCCGAGAACGGAGACTTTTTCAAGAAGCTCATAATGGATGCCATTAACGAACACCTGTTCTGGCGCAAGGACTTCCATCCGGAAGATGACCCTATCGTGTCCTTATACGAAAAGGATCAGAAGAATTTTATACTCACAGAAGAGAAGATCACTCAGGTCATTGAGAAGATCTGCGCCAAACTCAAGGAAACATCGATGCCCTGGCATTCTCCCCGATACCTGGGGCACATGAACTCCGATATCCTTATGCCGGCAATGATAGCCTACATCGCTGCAATGCTGTACAATCCGAATAATGTGGCTTTCGAGGCCAGTACCGCCACATCCCCCATGGAACTCGAGGTCGGGAAGGACTTCGCAGCCCTCATGGGCTACGATGTGGATAAGGCATGGGGTCACATCTGTACCGATGGCAGCGTGGCAAACCTGGAGGGCATATGGTACGCGAGGAATCTTACATCCATTCCCTTCGCGGTTAAAGAGCTTCGGCCCGATCTGCTAAAGGGGAAATCGCACTGGCAGCTGGCCAATATGACAGTAGATGAGATTCTCGATCTTTCAGCTAAGGTAAAGGACATATGGAATGAGGTCAGGGACAGGTCCATCCGGGGCACCGGTGTGGTACAGAATCAGCTCGGCAAGTGGATAGTTCCCCAGACCAAGCATTACTCCTGGGTGAAGGCAGGGGAGATCATCGGTCTGGGCCTGAACAATGTGATCTCGATCCAGGTGGATAACAATTATAGAATGGACATTGACCTCCTGGAGAAAACCATAAAGGAGCTGGCCGACAGCAAAACCCCGATCCTTGGGGTGGTTGCTGTCCTGGGCACCACCGAGGAGGGTGCCGTGGATCATATAGACAGGATAGTCGCCCTCCGGAAGGAAATGGAAACACAGGGGGTCTCCTTCTACCTTCATATTGATGCCGCATACGGCGGGTATGCCAGGTCCATCTTCCTTGATGAGAATGGTTCTTTTATTCCCTTCGACGAACTGACCGATCGGCTCCACGAAGATGGAGTAATAAACCAGGATATCATCCAATGGCCTTCGGAGGAAGTGTACGAGGCGTTCCGGGCCATCAGTGAGTCGGATTCGGTAACCATCGATCCTCACAAGATGGGTTACGTTCCTTACGCAGCAGGCGGGATAGCCATCCGCGACAGGCGCATGGTTGACGCGATCTCATTTTTCGCCGCATATGTCTTCGAGAAGGGTACTCAGTCACCTGCCCTTCTGGGAAGCTACATCCTGGAGGGCTCCAAGGCCGGAGCTACTGCCGCTTCGGTCTGGGCTGCCCATCAGGTTCTCCCCCTGAATATCACAGGCTACGGAAGGCTGATAGGCGCAAGTATCGAGGGGGCACAGAAGTTCTACGACCATATCCAGAAGAACAGCACTCTCGATGTGAACGGCACGAAAGTACGGCTCGAAGCCCTTACTAAACCGGATTTCAACATGGTGGATTTCGCCTTCAATGTGGAAGGGAACAAGGATCTTGAGAAGATGAACCAGCTGAATCTTGACCTGTACAATCTCAGTTCCTACGTGTCCGGCCCTGTCTTCAAGAATGATTTCATAACATCCCATACGGAATTCACATCGGATGACTACGGTGATGCCCCGAAGGATATCGTCGAGCGGCTGGGGATAGACTCCGCGGAGTGGGACAGGGTACACAGTTTCCGCCTCATGCGTGCGTGCGTTCTAACGCCCTACTTCATGACCTACAAATCAACGAAGCATTACTGGGAGACCTATCTGGAGAGTATGAAACACAAGCTGGAGCAGATCCTCTGATCTGGATCTGAAGTAATACCCTCCTGTCCAGTCTGCTCAAGATGAGTCACGAACCGGAGGTTTGCCCGGACAAATGAGCGCAGCCTCCGGATCGTGCTCCTGTGCGATTAACCTCGGAGTTTGGCCGCTACCTCAGGTGCTATGACATCGATGTCCTCTTGGATTCCCGCCATCTCCATCGCATTGATCAGATCGTTAAGCTGAGCTGCAATCTCCAGCTGGTATTCCGGAAGGACACGAATGCCCCAATCATCTTTGTAGTAGATGTTCGGGCATCCATTCCCGATGTATTTGAGAATATCGATCAGCCTGTCATCGATCTCGAGCTTGCTTGCATCGATACCTCGATAGGCCAGCTTTGGTAAATCAATCTTATCAGCGAGCTTCTTAGCGCGCACCAGATGCTCTTTGATCTCCGAAATCTTCGCGAGTCTATCCTTGTTTCCCATTATTATTCTCCTTTCCATTCGCCCTGTTGTTTGGTACTGAGAGACATCCCCCAGCACATCGGGACACATAAACGCAGTCGCAGTTCACGCGCTTGCGCATATGGCGCATCTGGTCGCTGTGCCAGATTTCCAGAAGGGGTGTATTGCGGCCGTCCAACCCGTGGCTCTCGAGCAGCGAGCAGCCTGTTGCGATCCCGTGAGCGTTCAGATGGAGTTTGGTAAGGCCTGCTGCACAGCCGTAGTACAGCGCCGTTTCAGTGGTACTTTCACCCGTGGGAAATCCCCCGCTTCCAACCCACAGCCCGGTGTCGTCCTTGCGGGCGTTGGCGATGAACTCACCGACCTGCTTGTAATCACCCCACTGCAGGGGGGGAAGGCAGTGCCCACGACCCACATCTGCCAGTGGAATCAGGCGGATCTCGGTAACAGCAAGATCTCGGGCCAGGTCAAGTATGGCCTGCAGTTCATTCGGCCGTGATTCCAGTACGGTGCACGCCAGCGAGATGTTGGCACCGTGTGATGTCAACCTTCGCACATTGGTTACTACTTGCTCGAAGGCACCTTTTCGATCTACGATCGCTTCATGGGTCGCCGCCGATGCACCATGAAGGCTGATCTGGATATTTGTGAACAGAACTGAAAACGGATCCAGCCATTCCTCTCTGATCTCCAGCGCATTGGTCGCCAGCATCAGGTTATCGATCCCCCGCTTCCGCGCGAGATAAGCCAGGTGGAACAGATGGGGATGCAGGGTTGGCTCGCCGCCGAGAAAGCTGACTTCATCTACGCCAATATCAGCTGCTTGATCGAGCAGATTGAATAGCTCGAGTGATGTCATCTCCTCGGTAACATCTGCACTGGGTGATGAGTCGCGACAGCAATGCACACACCTCAGGTTGCAGCGGTTAGTCAGGTCAAGTTCAAGAGTCACTGGCGACATGGAGAACCAGCTTGTCTGGTCCGGATCGTACAGGGAGCGATATGCCTCCCCGTGATCGAACAGTGTGTACCGTTGTCGCGATGAAACCTGACTCGTCAACAGACCAGCGGCGTTTATCTGTTCGAGCTCGATTCTCTGCTCATCAACACAATCCGCCGGGATCAATCCTTGATCACACAACACATCAATTGTATTGAGGTGATCGACGAAGTATGCGCCTTGCATTGAGGACAGACGATACCCCTCCAGCATCGGTACAACCTTTATCTGTGTTCCAAGATAGACGGTGGCTTCAGAGCATTCGAACGGCAGTCGAACACGCTCCTGATGCAGCTCTGGTAAGCTACAAGGTACGCGTTCTTCGATGACGAATCGTTCCATCCCAATCCCCCCAATCAAGGTGCAGGGAAAGCCTCTTCACTCAAGTGGGTGAGGTAACAAATTAGCTTTCCAGATCCTTGATAAGTCCTGCTTATAAGGATCAACCTGGCGATCGGGAAATCGATTTCCATATTTGCCATGATCATGCTACTTGTAGCTTTTTCAGTATACGTTGTACTTTTGGTTTGTTCAAGACTAATAGAGATTCGGAGTAATTTAATTCGGTTGCATTGTCGATATTCAGCATTAAATATGCATTTCAGCGATTTACATGTTGAGATTCCGAACCAATAAAGAAATAAGACACTTCAATAGACATATTATTGGTGTATTATTCTTTAATACATTTCTTACCTCATGCTTGACCTTTTCCAATTGCTCGAATCCAGCCTGAACTAGTATTTCAATCAGCTTTGAATAACTCCCTGTAACGATCAGACAGGAGTCATTACAGGGGGGCAATCATATGATGGATGAACTGTTCAGGGGTGATTGGGTGCTCTGGCTTCAAGTTGATAGTCGGTACCTCCTGCATGGATCTCAGAGGTAATAAAGTTTGCTGGATATGCGGAAACTAAGCCGAAGAAGAAGCTGCAGTCACCGTTACCAGGAGCATTGCCTGCACAGATACCCGGTGAGAAGTTGAAAGTGAGAGTGTCACCTGCCACATCAACACTGGTGGGGGAGATGTTTCCAAGACCTCCGGTGGTCACCACGTAAACCTCTTCACTGCTGCCATTACCATCGAAATCAAGTAATACTACCGGACCAAAGACAATTCTGAACGAACTAATGCATACGATGTTAAGGATGCCTGCAACCTCGGAAAGGTCTATCCGGTATTCGTAGCCGTAGAGACCCTCAGCGACCGTGCCTGCTTCACCAACTGGGAGGGTTCGGGATTGCAGGAAACCGGTTCCCTGCATTCCATTCAGTTCGATATCGTCAGAGGTATCTGTAACCGTGATGATTCCATCGTTATCGAAGATGTAGTTGACGGCAGGAGCATTAACGTCCACAATGCCCAGATGTGTTCCATTGCATGATGTGAGGATTACAATTAACAGTATTGTTATTGATACTGACGTTTTCATTTGATA
Organism: Candidatus Aegiribacteria sp.; assembly: GCA_023138735.1. Classification (GTDB taxonomy): domain Bacteria; phylum Fermentibacterota; class Fermentibacteria; order Fermentibacterales; family JCC-6; genus Aegiribacteria. The sequence continues at coordinate 28,382 of JAGLOY010000017.1, forward strand.
CTTCCCTTTCCAAGGTTAAGGTTACACTGAATTTAGATTCTGCAGGTATCCTTCTTCAAGAATTTCTACCTGATCAGCACACTAAGCATTTCTCAAATACACCGGGTGTAGAAAACACCAGTATTCAGTTTATATATCTACTCGGGGAAGTTCAAGAGGAATGAAAAACTCTGACAACTATGATGTGTTTTAACTCATATTCTATTGAATATTTACTGAATCGATGAGCAATAGGTCTTTTTCAACTATCAGTGGTAAGACACATCACATTCGAATAGTCATTTTAAATTCATATGCTTCTATAACGGTTCTCAAATACAGCAATATGCTGAAGTTCAAAGCCTGCATGCAGCAGGATGCGCTTCATATTAGATAATGATATTATTCAGGTTATACGGATTCACACTTGATCTGATGGCGGTATCCACTGAATCTGAGATATAGTACTATTCAATAATCAGTGTTAGATTGTGTTTCGGACAGAAAGGATATGGGTTATCGCTTCATTATGAAATCAGCACCTGCAGCCATGTTTCTGGGTTCACTTATAATGGGTTTAATGCCCTTTAATATCAGTGCTCAACTTGGCACTGAGTGTTCAACCGGTAACGCCCTTGCTGCCTGGGTATCATTTCCGGAAGAGGAGTTGTTACAGCAGTCTTTTCCAGGAGCATTCAGGACAGACTCAGTAACCCTTTCCATTGTTACAGCACTGGGGGACACACTTGTTTTCACAGATACAGTATTCATTGATGGAATCTGTTACTTCTGTTCTAATAAGTTGAAAGCCTTCTTCCCGGAGCACGACTACTGGGTTGTCGAGCAGAATGGATACGAATGGACTGACTGGCTGTTAATTAACGGATCCAGCGGCAGAATTCAAAGAGCCTTCTCCGAGCCTGTCCTAAGCCCCGACAGCAGAAGATTCCTCTGCGCCTACAGGGATCTGCGGCTGGGTTCTACTCTGAACGGTATACAGATATGGCGTATCGAACAGGACAGTCTGATTCCCGAATTCAGTGGCAGTGATGTCTACTGGGGCCCCTCAGAAGTTGAATGGGAAACAGATTCAACAGTGACTTTCCAGATGCTGGATGTCGATTGGGATACCTGGGATGTGAAGGTAAGTACCGGCAGGCTGAAGCTTTCAATTGAAGGATGCTGGACTCCCGAGAATCCAGTCAACTGGTACTCCGGAAACATATTATAAGTTGTTGATGCTTTCAGAGAGCCAATCTTTAACACTGATTAGAGGATGAACCGCTCAGAGTATACCGAAGGATTCTTTGTCAAAGTCCTGCTTAAAGCGAAGGAGTATACAAGCAGTTAAGTTAAGGGATTACCAGATCAACACTTTCCTTAAGGATGGTACGGCATGAAAATGACATTTATGGTTGCGCTTCTTTTTACATTACTCACTTTAAGCTGCAAAACCTGCGTTCATGATTCAGATGACAGCTCTCAGCCGGTATCGTTTACTCTTCTGCATCTCAACGATACTCATTCCAACTTTCTTTCCAGCCTGCTCAAGATGAGCTTTCCCCCGGATTCAGAAGTCTACCGTCTCCCTGTAGGTTCGGTAGCACGGATAGCGGCTGTTGTGGATTCCATCCAGGGAGAGAAGGAGAATGTACTCTTCGTCCACGCGGGTGATATGGTCCAGGGTTCTTTGTTCTACACCCTATTCGGAGGTGAAGCGGATGCGGCTGTGTACAATGCGATGGGGCTGGACGTAATGAACCTTGGGAATCATGAGTTCGATAGGGGGAGCGAGGGGCTGCTGGTGCTGCTGGAGGATGCAGAGTTCCCCATCGTCTGCTCAAATCTGGACGTTACCGATGACACACTGCTTGCAGGGATGATAGTGCCCTATACCCTCATAGAAGTGGATGGTGAGCAGGTGGGGATTATCGGTCTTATCGTGGAGGAGCTCTTCAATGTCTCCAGCCCGTCGGCGGAGACCGAGATACTGCCAATAGCACAGACCGCCCAGCATATGATCGAGCAGCTGGAGAATGATGGAATCAACAAGATTATTCTCATGACCCACATCGGGTACGAGAATGATATAGAACTGGCATCCCTGCTTAGCGGAGCTGATGTGATCGTTGGAGGGCACACTCATTCAATGCTTGGGGACTTCTCAAGTGTCGGGCTGAACTCGGAGGGTGAGTACCCCACAGTTGTGTCCGGTGCCGATGGTGAAGATGTACTGATTGTCCAGGCCGGAACAAGAGCTGCTCTGCTCGGGAATCTCACAGTGGATTTTGACGAGATGGGGCATATAGAAGGATACAGTGGAGCGCCATTGATAGTCACCGGAGGTGAGATCCAGGATGATGATAGAAATCCCGTAGAAGGAGAAGCCCTGGCACGGGTGCAAGAACTTATCAATGAAAACTCACTGATTGTAACTGCACAGGAGGATCCGGCAATACGGGAACTGGTGGGTATCTACGAGGCGGAGCTGATGGCATTCTCGCACGAAGTGGTCGGGACAGCTGCAGAGGATCTGCTGCACCAGAGGGTTCCAGGAGGAGACCTCCCCGGAGGGAGCCTGATAGCTCCTGTGATTTGCGATGCCATGCTCTGGAAGACGGACCAGTTAGGGCTGGGTGCGGACTTTGCTATCCTCAACGCGGGAGGGGCGCGGATCGCCGTCCCGGCAGGAGACATCACTGTGGGAACTGTCTATACCCTTATGCCCTTCGGGAACAGCCTTGCCGCACTGGACATGAGCGGAGCAGAGGTAGTGGCTGTACTGGAGGATGCGCTTTCGAACATCTTCGACGATGGCAACTCGGATGGCTCCTTCCCGTACACTGCCGGGCTCCGGTATACAGCGGAGGCCCGACAGCAGGAGGGAGAGAGAGTGATTTCCATTGAAGTCCTCGGCCCTCAGGGCTGGGCGCCCATCGATCCTGCGGAAACTTACCGTGTGGTCACCGTTGCCTTCCTTGCGCGGGGTGGGGACGGATACGCAACGTTCAGCGGGGTTGCAGCTCTGGACACAGGTTTCATCGATGCAGAGGTCTTCATGGATTACCTCCTCGAGATCGGTACCCTCATTCCCGCAGAATCAAGGGTCACTTTTATACCGCAGAACTGAAGCGCATCATCTCTATTACGGGAGTTGTTCAGTAATCCTTGACAATGGTAAACATATGTTTATTTTCTTATCGACTTAGACACTTTCTTACCGGCAGGAGGGTACAATGGATATCAGAATTGACAACCTTGAAAACATGCGCGCAGTCTGCATGGAGCACATCGGGCCATATAACGAGATAGGCCCCGTGTTCGGGAAACTCTGGAGTTTCACAAAGGAGAACTCTATCCCTGTGGATGATCAGAAATGGCTGGGCGTCTACTGGGACGATCCATCTCTTGTACCCACCGATAAGCTTCGATCGGAAGCGTGTGTAACAGTATGCAGCAAAACAGAAGTTCCGGATATAGAAGGCCTGACGATCAGGACACTTGAGGGCGGCAAATATGCCATAGGAACTTACGTAGGCCCCTACAGCGGCCTGGGAAATGCCTGGGGCGAGTTTGATGCCGCAATAAAGAAGATGGATACCAAACCAAGGGAAAGTCCATGTTTCGAGCTTTACGTCAAAGGTGGTGACGACAGCATCCCTGAAGATGAATGGATTACCGAGCTCTGCATACCGGTGGAATAATACGTAATGAAATAGTAGTATAACGGGGGTGGAAATTCTGCCCCCGTTTTCTGTAGATTGTAATTGGTCAAAAAGTGTACCGGAATGGATATCGATGAAAAAGATCACAGCCATTATAGGAAGCCCGAGAAAACAGAACACTCTTCGACTTGTTGAAACAATCGAACAGGCAATCTGCAAAAAGGAAAAGGTAGAGTTCAGTTACTTTCATCTTGCAGATATGAGAATTGAGCCGTGCAGAGGCTGTTTACTCTGCATTACAAAGGGTTTCGAGCATTGTCCAATCGATGATGACGTCAAATCTATAAACGAGGCTTTCACCTCAAGCGATGGAATCATTCTGGCATCACCTGTTTACGTCATGCATATCACCTCCCAGATGAAGACCCTGATAGATCGGTTGTGCTATCTATGCCATCGCCCTGCTCTCTGCCATTCGCAAGCAATGGCAGTATCAACAACCGGTGCTATCGGTCTGAAGAAAGCTCTATCGTATCTGAAGGGAGTACTTGAGATGTGGGGCTGCAGAAGCACCGTATCGGCAGGATTAGCAACACCCCCGGAGAATGACGTACAAAGCGCTTTCTCCAAAGCTGAATCCGGAAAGATCGAAGCAGCGGCCGGGAAGTTCCTGAGAAACCTCGATAAAGGAGACAGAAAACCTGTCAAACTCACCAGTCTCATCCAGTTCAAAATGCTGAGGATGATCTTCACTTCCGATAAAACCAGAGAAATTATGCCGGCAGATCACGATTTCTACAGAAAACTCATCGGCAAGCGATACTTCACCTATGCAAGAATTTCTATTTTCAAAAGGTTCGTTGCATGGATAGTACAAACGGTAGCTAAACCATTTCTATAATCGCTGCAGTATAATAAAACATCTCGAAGACCCGGATTTCATGATATTCCGGATTTATTGATTATATATTGGACTGTAAATATCAGGATGCTGTGTTATTTCACGGGAGGTCAGATCGTTGATGAAAATCTTCGCTGTTTTAGTACTGCTTGCCGCCGGATTGAGTTATTCTCAGGTTCCGGTCACGGCAGTCAGAGTTGACGGATCACCCGAAATTGATGGTTATCTCAACGATGAATTATGGAGCCAGGCTCTTCCGGTTCAGGATGATTTTATTCAGCACAGGCCGGACTGCGGGGAAGCAATGACAGAGATGACCGAGGTCAGGCTTCTATACAATGATAATGCTCTTTTCATTGCGTTTACCATGCATGACAGTCAGCCTGAAGAGTTCACAAGGATGCTTGCACCGCGTGACAGCGATTTCTCAAGCGAATGGATAGGTATCTGGCTGGATACATACAACGATGATAACAACGCATACTACTTCTTTATCAATGTTGATAATGTTCAGCAGGATGGCAGACTGTGTGAAGTTGGCGGCTGGGACGATAACTGGGATGGAATCTGGACAAGTGTAACCACTACCACTGATTCGGGGTGGACCGCTGAGATTGCGATCCCATTCTCTGTGCTGCGTTATTCCGCAAATGATGACCAGATATGGGGCATCAACTTCAAGCGGACCATTACAAGAACCAACGAGAGTGCTTTTCTGTTCAGAATGGCGGATAACGGAAGTGTAAGAATCGAAGATTTTGGTGACCTGCATGGCCTGCAGTCACTTCCATCTCCTCAGCAGATAGAGCTGAGGCCCTATGCAGCCGGACGTATTCAGTATCTGCCCGATGCGGATGAGCAATGGGATCCCTGGGCAAACTCAGGGATCGATGGAAGAATCGGCATCTCTTCTGAAGTCCTGCTTGACCTGACAGTGAATCCTGATTTCGGACAGATAGAGGCTGACCCGGACGAAGCGAACCTTTCGCACTGGGAAAGTTTTCTTCCGGAAAAAAGGCCTTTCTTTCTTGAGGGTGCAGATCTGTTCAGCATGCCTTTCTCACTGTTCTATTCCAGAAGGATCGGTTCGGTTGCATCGAATGGGGACATCATCCCGGTACTTGGTGGAGCGAAACTTACAGGTTCTTTTGGAGGGTTCCGAGCCGGTTTTCTGAATGCTTACACTACATCTGTAAAGGAAGAAGGTACTGTTCTCGAGAGTCCAACGAATTACGCAGCAGGAAGGATTGTACGAGAATTCGGTGATGGAACGTATATCGGTTTCAGCGGGACGAGTACCGATATCCCGGAGCACAACGGATCTGAATACAGCTATGGAAGATCGGGAGCTGTGGATGTTCAGCTCAGTTTCCTGGAAAACCACAGGATCAGCTCTGCAATTGCCGGAACATGGAACTCAGATGATAGCCTCTGGACCGACAATTTTGCCTACAATGCATTCTATGCGTATGTGGATGATAGATTCGATATCGATGGAGGTTTTTCTTTCCGGGAAGACAACTTCAACGCGAACATGATCGGGTACACTTCCTCAACAGGGGATTTAAACACCTGGGTAAGCGGTGGACTGTATCACCCGTTCTCCGGCAATGATGTTCTCCAGCATACCTGGGGTAACATTTACACATGGTACGATTACGTTCCGGGAGGTCCGGTAACCAATAGAGGAATCAACTTCAACACCGGCATTGTCTTTAGAAACAGATACCATATTGATATAGACCTGGGGTTCGATGGCTCAAGGACCGACAGGTACGAAGGACCCGATGGCACAAGATACGATGGTGGTAGCGATTTTGGTTTCAGCTGTTCAAGTGATTCAAGAGAGAAGCTGTACGGGTATCTCTGGGGTGGTATCCACTCTTACTGCGAAGGATCAAGGAATAATGCCGGTACATCAATTACTTTCAAACCTACGCCCAATGTGTTGCTTGATGCAGAGCTCGACTGGAGCCAGACTGCAGATGCCAGGAAGTACAACTGGGACCTCGAGGAGTGGGACCTGAGGGATACCGACTGGCGCTCCCTGATGTTGAGTGGAAACTGGATGTTCAGCAACTACTTCAGCCTGAGGCTCACATCTCAGATATCGAGATTCAGTACGGATTGGCAATCGGGTGAGAACAGTTGCAGTCACAGGCATTGGACGAACGCTCTAGTCAGCTGGGAATTCAGACCGGGAAGCATGTTCTTCCTTATGGTTGGTGAAAATGCTGATCCGGACGAATTCACAGGTGATTTCGGAGAACCCGAGTTTACCGTCTTCACTAAACTGACCTGGTTCCTGCCCGTCTGATCCGGTGAACTTCCCGAGGACGCTGACAAGACAGAGCTGGAACAGGGCTAGCTGCAACCAGGGAATAAGTGAAGAGGGAGGCTGATGGCCTCCCCCTTCTCTTGTGACTGTGCGCGCGGGTTAGAGTTTCAGGAGCCTGAGAGTCGCAGTCCCTTCCGAATCACGAACGGTGGCGAAGTATGTTCCGGTGGCAAGGCTGGAACCGTCCAGCAGGTATGAGCCGCTGAAGCTACCATCCGCTACAATCCTTCCACTCAGATCGAATACCTCGATGACTGCATCGTTGAATCCGTCTCCCTGGATCAGAACCGATCCGTAGAAGGGATTCTGAGCGGGTAAAAGGGTTCTGGAAGGAATCGTCTCAGGAGACTCAGCGGTGCCAGTGACGACCTGGATATGAACTTCGACGTATCCGTTATAGTCGCTGCTGAGGATATCGAGGAAAGAGTCCCCGTTCCAGTCGGCAACCGAGAACCTTATGCCGGAGTACTCGCTTACGAGTATTTCTGAGCCGCTGAAGGAAGGACTCGAATTGGTACCGGTGTTCTCATAATAATAGATATTGTTATCGTTCGCTCCGCAGAGTAGATCTTTCTTGCCATCTAGATTGAGATCGATAACCTGGGGGCAGTTCCTGTAATGGAGGATATTGCTGCCGCCACTTTGAAGATTGGTGAAAGTGCTGAAAACGGGGTCGCTGTCACCGCCGTCGTTCAGATAAAGGCGGACATTACCGGTCTCGTTACCGACCAGCATGTCCAGGTTACCATCCTCGTTCCAGTCAACGCATACAGGAGCTGAATTGGCACCGGCATCAATTGTGGTTCCAGCGCATACGATATCCGCTTCCGCAGTGAGAGTAATTGCATCCAGGTTGGATGTCCGGCGGTAGTAATGGATGAATCCGTCCCGATCTCCGACGATGATGTCCAGAAGCCCGTCATCGTTCCAGTCCACAACCTGTGGATTAGTTGAGCCCGTGCATCAACCATAGGACATGGAGATATTACTCCCATCGGCCTGAAGGTAGCTGAAGGAATTTAAGACCGGGCTGGCGTTGGTTCCAACGTTCTTGTAGAACCTTATGTAGCCGCTTGTGAACTGGCCCAGGATAAGGTCCTGAACGCCGTCGAGATCCCAATCGACTATGCAGGGAGCACCGTAATATCCAACGTCGATGGTACTGCCACCGGCGATCAGCTGGTAGCTGGGCTCGAAATCAGGAGCCTGTCCGAATACACCTGTTGCCATAAGCAGCAAGCAGAGAACAATCACGAATTTCATTTACCCTCCTTACGATTGTACATTAACTCTGCATCTATATTGTACTTCCGGTTGAAAAGCAAGGGTTCCGGAAATGAATCCGGAAACCACTACTGGAATTAGTCCCCGTCAGCGAAGTGATCGGGGCGTTCCAGCTTGACAGCGCGGATGCCATGCTGACCTCCAGACCGAAAAGCCATCAAAAAAAGCGGACTCAGAGCGAAAAAGGGGTATGCGCGAATATTGCGCCAGAAGGTATTCCGGTCTTCCCGAAGGGAAGCGATGCCTTGTGTGCCCTCAGCAGCAGGAAAGAAATCCTGCATTTGAAGCACATTAAGAGGAAGTCCTCAAGGCAGAGCTTGACATTGATGCTTAAATCTAGAAGAAAATCAAATTGATATATTATGTTATCGTAATGAAATGCCGTATCGACCCATTTCAGTGATTGGAGTTGAAGATGAAATTCAGTAAAGGCAGGGAATTCAGCCCCGAGATCACCGAGACGAAGATAGATCTTTACAGCAGGCTGATGGACTGGATAGAGAAAGTGTTACTCTCAGATTCACCCAGCCGCGATGATGCTATAAGCATGCTGGTATTGAGCAGGAAAGTAGCCTTCATTGCAAGTACAGGTGTGCTGGATGTAATGGACGAACTCACAGTCCATTACTTCGCGGCGGTTAACGATGGCAAATTAAGCGATGCCCGCAAGAAAACCATGATGATCCTTCTTGGGAGACTGAGCCTGGAGATCCGCAAGGATATCCTGGAGGATATGGATCCAGAGGAAGAGAAGCACATTTTGAGGTCAATGGACAGGGGTGTGGAGGCTATCACTGGCAAGCCCAAGGAACGCAAGAGCTCTTCAATATCCCCAGAGGAAAGGGCGTCTCTGAAGAAGACCCTAAGGCTTCTGAAGAAGATGGATATAAAATGGGCCAAGATTAAGATGGGATACTCTGTCAAAGACGGGGAAGACAGATCCATCGCCCATATCTATGCTAGTATTGCCAACAGACCATCAGCAATACTCACTAAATCACTGTCCGATGATCAGAAGAAGGTTCTTGCAAAACACCTCAAGAAACTTGAAGCAAAAGCCCAGCTCGTAAAGGAAGGGAAGAACATTCCCATTCCCAAGGATATCACACCGGAAGACCTCTGCGCGATCCTGAAGGATATCCAGTAACCAGGAGGTAAATGTCATGAAAAAGCTTCCAATCCTTTTAATAGCTATCCCTTTCATTGCAGTTGCATTCGAACCAGCTTATCAGAATCCCTTCCTCGAGTACCCGTTCCACACATCAAGCACAGAGGATGATATCATTGTGATCGTCATAAACGACAGTGATCCGATCGAGTGGGAATACGGAA
>JAGLOY010000170.1 GCA_023138735.1 Candidatus Aegiribacteria sp.
TATAGTATATTTTTAATAACAAGTAAATCCTCATTTGTGGGGTTACGCGGGGATTCTTGTAAAAAGCCGAATTCCGGGGAGTTTCGCGTTGAAAGTACTAATTGTTGAAGATGAAAAACAGGTATTGAATTTTGTCAAAAAAGGATTTAAGGAGCATGGTTTCTGTGTGGATACTGCCATGGACGGCAGAGAGGGTTTTTTTCTTGCCGCGGGAGAGAATTATGATTGTATCGTTCTTGATATCATGCTTCCTAACCTGGATGGGTATGAAATGGTTCAGCAGCTTCGTAACAAGGAAATAAAGACGCCGGTTATCTTTTTGACTGCTAAAGATACGGTTGAGGATAAAGTAAAGGGGCTTGAACTGGGAGGCGATGATTATTTAGTAAAACCGTTTTCTTTTTCTGAACTTCTCGCGCGTGTAAAGGCTCTAACGCGTAGAGGAAAAGAGGAGAGAAAAACCCATTATCAAGCGGGGAATTTAGTGCTGGATATTAGTAAGCGTGTAGTTAAGAGAGGGGAAAAGGCTATTAGTTTGACTCCTACTGAGTTTACCTTGCTGCAATATTTGCTTAAGCACAAAGGCGAAGTTGTAACACGCACTATGATATCGGAAAATGTCTGGGGGTATGATTTTGATTCAATGACCAATGTAATAGACGTGCATATAACAAATTTGAGGAAAAAGATAGATTTAGAAGGCGAAAAGCCTTTAATCCGTACGTTGCGAGGTGTAGGCTATGTTTTGGAAGATAAGAAATAAATTTAATTTTTTACATAGCATCCGAGCGCGTCTTGTTTTTGGATATACCGCTATTCTCCTGGCGGGTATTATCGCGGTAACAATATATTTTTCATTTCAAATGAAGGCGCGATTGATTGATGTAACGAAACAATATCTGGCTTCAGAGCTTAGGGGAGCCATAGATTTTCTCGGGAATGAGGAGAGCGATGAACTGGGTATATCTAATTTTCTTTCAAAGCACACCCGAAAGACAAAAGGTTCGCGTAAAATCGGATACGCTTTATTTAATAGCAAAGGTTTAATTGCCGCGCGTTCAGAGGGTTTCTTAGAAAACAGGAAATCTGTTGAAAATGTAATATCGCGTTTTAATAAAGAACAAACGTCAGTCATTATTGAAAGCACTGCTTTTAATCCCGATAAAACAATAGCATATCTGGTTACTCAATCTTTTAGAGACCGGGCAGGCAATATATTTTATTTGCAGTTTGGGTCTGTCCCTTTTGGCCATCAGGAAGCTGTTAATATATTTTTAAAAACGGGATTATGGATGATTCCGATTATTCTTTTAATTGGATTAACAAGCGGAGTTATATTAACAGGGCAATTTTTATTCCCGATTTCAAGGCTGATTAAAGCTTCAAATGAGATAGTGCATTCTGACGCTGCCCAAGAACTGCCGGTTAGGGGGACCGGTGATGAATTGGACAAATTGGCATCCGCGTTTAATAATGTTCTTAGAAAACTTTACCAGTCATATCAAAAAATAATTATCTTTACCGCTAACGCGTCGCACGAGATTAGGCTTCCTATTACCGCGATAAAAGGAGAAGCCGAAGTGATCCTTGAAAGAGGAGGAGATATAGAGGATTATAGAGAGATAATGGGGAGTATTGTTGTTGAAATGGACCGGTTAACAATAATGATTAATAGATTACTTTATTTATCACGCGGCGACAGCGGCCTTGACAGGCTCGACATGAAGAAAATCGAACTCAGAGGTTTGCTTTCCAAAATGGTGGAATTTTACCGTGTTCTCGCGGAGAGAAAGAATATTACGTTGTCTCTTTTGACACAACAAAACAATTTTTATATGCAAGCGGATACTTCAAAATTGGAAGAGCTTTTTTCTAATCTTATAGAAAACGCGATTAGATATACTCCTGAAAGCGGTTCTGTAGCTCTTAAAATATCGGAGAAAGAAAACGGATATGCCGTAGCGGTTTCCGATACCGGAGCAGGCATCCCTGGAAAAGAACAGGAGAAGATATTTGAACGTTTCTACCGTATTGATAAAGCCCGGTCCCGCGAGGACGGCGGGGCGGGATTAGGACTTAGTATTGCCGCTATGATAGCAAGAAGTCATAAGGGATATATTGACGTAGAAAGCCGGCCGCGCGAGGGAAGTATTTTTACCGTTTTCCTTCCACACGAATAATATTTTCTTTGTTCCTCCGCGTAAATTCATTTTTTACATTAAGAAATCTTAATCTTATCTTCATCTTCTCTTAAGGATAGATATAGTATATTCTTTCTGGAAGTTCAAGGAAGGGCCACATGGTAATACTGAAGACAATATTGATAACATTAGTTGTTTTTTTCGCTTTTCCCGGTGCAATGTTATACGCGGATGAGCCGGCTATACGCTCGTTTTTGGATAAGAACGAGATAGGTGTAGGAGAGAAAGTT
>JAGLOY010000171.1 GCA_023138735.1 Candidatus Aegiribacteria sp.
CTCATATCCGGCCATGTCACCAAGGACGGCGCCATTGCCGGCCCCAGGGTGCTGGAGCATATCGTGGATGCCGTTCTCTACCTTGAGGGGGAGGCCTTCAGCGCCTACCGGCTGCTGCGCGGCACCAAGAACCGCTTCGGCTCCACCAACGAGGTGGGCATCTTTGAGATGAAAAAAGAGGGCCTGGTGGAGGTGGCCAATCCCTCCCGGGTCTTCCTCTCGCAGCGGCCCGAAGAGTCCATCGGTTCGGCGGTGGCGCCCACCCTTGAGGGCAGCCGCCCCTTGATGGTGGAGATTCAGGCGCTCACCAATGCCACCAGCTTCGGCTTGCCGCGCCGTACTGCCAATGGGATTGATTTCAACCGCCTGGTCATGATTGCCGCAGTGCTCACCAAGAGGCTGGGGCTTAAGCTGGGCAACCAGGATATCATCGTCAACGCCACCGGCGGCATAAAGATATACGAGCCGGCGGCGGATCTAGCCATCGCCCTGGCCGTGGCCTCCAGCTTCCGTGATATGCCGGTCAGGTCCGGCCTGGCGGCTATTGGCGAGATAGGCTTGAGCGGGGAGCTGCGGGCCGTATCCCAGTTGGAGCGGCGGCTGGGTGAGGCCGCCCGGCTGGGTTTCAAGCACTGCCTGGTGCCGAAAGCCGGCGCCGGTGTTGCTGTGCCCGGTATTGAGCTTGTGCCAGTGGCTACGCTGAAGGAGGCCATAAGGGTGGGGCTGGCCGGTGGCAGGCAGAAAAATGATAAATAACCAGAAGGTAGGGGCTGTTATCGTTGCCGCCGGCAGTGGGGAGCGCATGGGTGGCGTGGACAAGATGCTGGCCCCCCTCGGCGGCCGGACGGTGCTGGCGTGGGTGGTCGGCGTATTTCAGGAATGCCCCGCCATTGATGAGATTGCCGTTGTCCTCGGCGAGCACAATATAGAGGCCGGCCAAAGGCTGCTGGCGGGTTTTTCCAAGGTGATCGCCGTCTGCCGCGGCGGGGAGCGGCGGCAGGACTCGGTGCTGGCCGGTATTAATCATCTTGGCGGCTGCCGCTGGCTGGTCATCCATGACGGCGCCCGCCCGTTGCTTACGGCAGATTTGATTACGGACGGCCTGGCCGCCGCCGCTGAAAGTGGTGCCGCCGCTTGCGCCGTGCCCGTCACGGATACCATTAAACTGGCCGGGGATGATGATTATGTCCGGGAGACGCTTTCCCGAAAGAGGCTTTGGGCGGTGCAGACGCCCCAGGTCTTTCGTTCTGATATAATAACGGTGGCCTACCGCCAGGCTCAGGCGGAGTTCACCGACGACGCCTCGTTGGTGGAGAAGGCCGGCTACAGAGTTAAGCTGTATAAAGGCTCCTACGGCAATATTAAAATAACGACGCCCGCTCACCTGGCCCTGGCCGGGGTCCTTCTGGGCGAAAGAGGAGGCTAGTATGCGTATTGGCACAGGTTACGATGTTCACCGCCTGGCCCCGGGGCACCGCCTGGTGCTGGGTGGGGTTGAGGTGCCATTTGAATTCGGGCTTATAGGCTGGAGCGACGCCGATGTGCTGATCCACGCTATAATAGACGCCCTGCTGGGGGCGG
>JAGLOY010000172.1 GCA_023138735.1 Candidatus Aegiribacteria sp.
TGTTGCAGGGCATTGATGAACCAGCGGGCACTTTCAACCTTTTTGCGTAAAAACTGGCGTACATCCTTCTCCAGTTTTCGGCCCTGCCGGATCAGCTTTTTATAATGGTGGCTGATCTTAAGACCGGGGGTATTCCATTCATTCAGGGACACCACCAGCTCATCATCCACTTTTTCAACAATAAAATCAGGAACAACATAATTTTGGCGGGAATCCCAGTATCCCTGCCCGGGTTTGGGATTCAATTTATTGATTACCTCCTGTGCTTCCTTGATCTCCTCCAGGGATACTTCGAGGATGGCAGCGACCTTTTCAAATCTTTTATTGACAAAATCAGTGAATCCCTCTTTTACAATCCGCAATGCCAGTGGCTTCTTTCCGTTCATATCCAGATTTTCCAGCTGAATTTGCAGGCATTCTTTCAGATTACGGGCTGCTATACCAACCGGATCGAATTTCTGGATCTGCTTGAGGACTTTCTCTATCTCTTCAGGCTGACGTTCGAAAATCATCGCGGTATTCTCGGCAGTAACTTCGGCGTCCAGATATCCATCATCTCTGAGATTATAAATAATATACTCTCCAACGCGGAAATCAGCTTCGTTCAGGTTGAGCATGTGAAGTTGTTCAAGTAAATGTTCAGCCATAGTGGCCCGATAGGGATCGGGACGCTCATACACTTCTTCACTCTTGTCCCGCGGTAAACGGAACTCATAGCTATCTTCATCATTGACCAGTTCCTCCCAGTTGACCTCATCCTCGAGTTCCTCTTTTTTTTCCTCTTCTTCAGTCTTCTTGCTGGTCTCCAGCTGATCAAATTCTTCCTTTATTTCCTCAATTTCATTTGGATTTTCATCAATGGCCTCTTCATCTTCTTCAATATCTTCCAATTCCGGAGCTTCCTCCAGAACCGGATTCAGTTCCATCTCAGTTTTAATTTTCTGCTCTAAACTCAGCATGGGCAGCTGCAGCAATGTGGACAGCAGGATCTGCTGTGGCGTGAGGCGCATTTCCAGTGCAAGATACTGACTCAGTTTTACCATGAATTACCCGACCTTAATTTTTCATCCTAACAATGGCATAATTTATGTATGAAAATTACTGCGGAAGGCATTATTTGTCAAGTGAATTTTGCCACGGGATAATACTAACAATTACTGTTCATCTCACCTTCCTCAATTTTGAGAACCATGTTTAGATCCTTCTGAGTAAAATTAAGATTCGCTTTGCCCCAGAATCCGGGAGAGGAATGAGCGCCGATGCAAGGGACATGGACCATGTTTTTTTAGCATTTCGCGGTGAAAAGCCGTCCCATATCCTTTATTGCGATCAAAACCATACAGCGGATATTTCAGATGATATTCCAGCATCAGCCTGTCCCTGGTAACTTTAGCAACAATGGAAGCAGCGGCAATAGTGAATGAATGGTTATCTCCATTAATAATTGCCTCTTGCGGAAACAGTTTTTCAGGCAGTTCATACCCGTCAAAGAGAATATAGTCTGGTTTGGATCCAAGGCTACCCAGGGCTTTTCTCATCGCTTTAAAAGTTGCCTGCCGGATATTCAGGCGGTCAATTTCAGCATGGTGAACGATACCTACCGCATACGCCCGGGCATGTTGAATAATCTGTTCGGACAGCTCTTCCCGCCGGATTGCGGAAAGTTTCTTGGAATCTTTAATATCTGGATTATAATAATCCCTGGGGAAAATTACTACCGCTGCCACAACCGGTCCTGCCAATGGACCACATCCAGCCTCATCCACTCCGGCGATGTGGGTAATTCCACTATTCCAGATGATATTTTCAATTTCAAGGTTTCCCGGAATAATCGCATTATCAGATTTTTCAGAGCGGGTCATTTTTAGAGACCCCACAGATAGGAAATTTTGAAAAATAATATTCGATTAGCAGAATGGTAGGAAGAGCTGTTCCGGCGATCCCATTCTTCAGTCCAGGCAATATAAGCAGTACTGCCCGGTAAAAAGCGCCAACCCAGCAGCAAATTTCCACTCATTCGATTCCATACCTCATAGCTGAGGGGTGAACCATTCTGGTTGACAAAATCCTCTGCTCCATTGGTATGCTGAAAAAATAGGCGGGTGAATATATTTTTACTGAACAGGAAGCGTCCCCTCGCACTCCAGATCTTAATATTGGACTGCCCTACCCGGTCATTAGGCATAAAGCGACCCTCATCATCCAGGAACTGGCGATTCTGAAATCCTAATTCCAGGAAGGCGTTTGAATAAGGCTTTAGGCGTAAGAAGGTTTCTACCCCCCTTATAATGCCATTAGAATGGGTCTGGAAATAATACTGCCGGTCTGCATCTGCCCGAATGTGCAGGGCGACCGGTTTTCCGAAGTCGGATTTAAATACGACCGCAAACTGGGTTCCCCAATAGGTAAGGTCTGCCAACGGTAAAGGTCGGAAAAGGTAATAAAAGTTATCGTTTTCAGTATCCCGGTAGCGGGTAATTTCCAGAGTGATGCGGGATTGATCCCGTAATTCCAGCCAGGCTTTACTGATAACACCCGCCCCGTATTCGATCTCATCGGTATCTTTAAGTACAGCCGGGTTCAGGCTGATGCCCCAACTTCGCAAAATTGAGGTATTAACCAGGGGATGGACATCCACATAAAGACCTGCCTGGGTGGTTCCCTTTTCCGGAATTTTTGGGAAGTAACCAAGGCTATCCAGGTTGAAATCCGGGGTAAATGAACTTGTGTATATATCCACTCGATAGAGATAGTTGTAATAACCCGTAGAGGTAAAACCGGCAAATCCGGTTAGAGTTTCTCTGGAATCAGCATTATAGGAGTAAACGCCCTGCCCCTGAAGATAAAATTGTCCGGAGCTTACCGTCAGATCCACACCGCCGGCGCGATTATGGACCTGGTTTTTGCCACCCAGGTTTGTCGATCTGCCAACATACATCGCACCCAGATTAGAGCTGGTTAGAATATCCCCCTGCACGCGCAGCACTGAAAACAGTTCATCACTGGGAGAGGTATTGGGATTCCCCAATCCCGGTATACTGCTATAGCTTTCCCATTTACCGGTATAGGCAGCGAGGGCCCCCAATGAAAGAGAACCTGCTTTCCCGGTCAGCTTACCCCCGGCTTTAATATCACTTTGGGCGCCGATCCGGCGGCTGTAAAACATTTGATAGTATGGGGCCTGAAACAGATTGGTATTTTCCAGAAAAAAAGGTCGTCTCTCCTGTAATATAATTTCATAGCGTTTATCCAGATTGATCTGTTCTTCATCGATTTCTACCTGTCCAAAATCCGGATTGAGGGTCAGATCCAGGGTAAGATCTGAAGTAAGACCATACTTTAAATCAAGACCAGCCTGTAAATCATTTTCCTGATCAGCAGGAACAGTGATATTGCGGGCGGTGAAATATGGTAGCAGGGTTAACTGATGCCCACTGCGCACATTCTGCATTCCGATCAGGGCACCACCGCGGTCAAGACGCATTTTTCTGTAATCTTGTTCCACCAAACTCCAGTAACTTATCTCCCGGTTTCTTTTATGTATCCGCCAGACATTGAAACCCCAAACCTGGTATTTCACATCATCATTGAATCGCAAGGTAGTAAAAGGTATGGCAAATTCTGCCACCCATCCCAGGTCGTTTATCCGGGCCGCGACACTGAAAATCCCATCCCAGGTTATATCCAGTTTACTCCCATTTTCACTAATCAGCCCATCCCGTTCGATTCCGGCAGGATTGGTAGAGAAAAAATAGGCACGGCGATTATCATTGTAAGTATCCAGATAGAAATTAATATGGTCATCCGGGGAAAATTCCTGATCACGTTCCAGTACCCTGGCGGGAATCGACGCTGGCCAATCATCCAGCATTACAAACAGGATATAAAGATGTTTATCATCATACAGGATATAAAATTTGGTTTCTGCACCTGCTATCTCGCCCTCATATGGTTCACGTTGGATGAAGCTGTCCTGGGCTGTGGTTTCCAGCCAGACTTCATCCACCAGACCGTCGATTTGGGGAGGTGATGCGGTGTAATAGCAGCGGGCTATCTTATCGGGTAACTGAAGTTGGGCATGCGCGGGGGAAAAAACTATACCAATAAAAAATGAAATGAAAAGATACCTGAGAAGGTGTGGTATTCTATACCCCATAATTACAATCGCTCATCCCAATTTTTTAGCAATCTGATTCAATTTTCGTCAATATTGGGGAGTTTTGTTAAATATTCAATGGAAATATAAATTTCTTGACCGGGAGATATCAA
>JAGLOY010000173.1 GCA_023138735.1 Candidatus Aegiribacteria sp.
GCTTGGGCTATCATTGAACCGTAAGCCTGCTCTTTGGATTTATAGAGTAAATCTGCTATTGCATCCCTATTGCGGCCACTTCTTACACGTGCAATGGTTACGTGAGGACTAAATCCTTTTTTATCTTCTGAGATACCCAGCTTTCTGAATTGTGATTCTAATGATCTTGAGATTCTTGACAACTCTTCTTGTCCAAGGATTAAACCAACCCATATCACGTTGATTTTTTTCGTACTTGGGAACGCACCAGTACCCTTGAATTGAATCTCAAATGGTTGAAATTCAACAAGTTTCATTATATCAACGATTTTTTCCATAAAAGTTGTTTCTATCTCTCCAAGAAAACGCAAAGTCAAATGTATGTTTTCGGGTACAACAGGTTTTATGTCTGCACCAATATCGATAATCCTCTTCTGTAATTCGAGGATTTGGCTTCGAAACTCCTCGCTCTCAATATCTACGGCTATAAAAGCTCTAATCTTCTCCAATTTATATCAATACAAATAGTAATGCATACACAATTTAAGAGTGGGCTTAAAGAGGACTTGATTAATCAAAATAATATAAGGATCTGGGTTTTTTGAAAAGCGTTAAAACAGTTATCGCCATTGCTGGAATGTCTGGTGCCGGTAAGGCAGTTGCATCAAATACTGCAAAAAAACTTGGTATCCCTGTATTCGTATGCGGTGATGTTCTAAGAGAAGAAGCAAAAATGAGAAAAATTGTTGCTACACCAGAAAACTTTGGCAATCTGATGGTTCAGATGAGAAAAGATGAAGGACCTAGTGTAATGATCAAGAGGCTTTTGTCTAGAATCTTGGACACCAAATCAAAAATAGTTATAGTTGAAGGATTACGTAGTATTGATGAACTTGAATCGTTAATAAATAATTTTGAAGTTACCTTGTTAGCTATTCATGCCAATCCTAAGCAAAGATTCCAACGTCTTACCTATCGAGGAAGAGGCGATGATCCCAAAACAATAGAAGAATTTAACTCTAGAGATACTCGTGAACTATCATTAGGCGTGGGTTCAGTCATAGCATTAGCCGATTACCTGATTATGAATGATTCAACACTTGAAAAATTTCAGCAAAAGTTGATGGATTTTTTCAAGAATTCATTATGTAAAAGTTGATCGATTCTATTTATTGATCTGACATTAATGTTAGAAAAAGCGTACTTGCGTATGCTAATCTATTTTGACTCTATTATGATCTTTTTTTCTCCCGGTTTGAATTTTATTTTTACTTTTACTGATGAAGATAGTTCGAATGGAAATGAAGTATCCTCCACAAGATCTTTGGGTAGGTATACGAAGTATTTTCCATCTTTTCTTCTGAATATGCTGCCTACGCCTTGATTCCCCATTTTGTATCACTTTGATTTCATGAACAAAACAAGCGTCTATATAAATAATGATGATTATTAAATTCTTTAAAAGTTCCAATTGAGATTCTCAATTATTTCGTATATGTGTTTGAGCCTTTGATGCGTCTGATGAATAAAAAAAATCGAGGAGACCAGTATGGAAAATGTAACGGTAATCATTGAATCAGATATTCTGCCTACTGAAGACGAATTTAAGGTAGAGCGTGCTGTACGTAACATATTCCCGTTGATTGAGATTCGTCTTGAGGAAAATAAAGGAAGGAGAATCAAAGGCCATGCCAAAGGACTGAAAGTATTATCTGAATTCCGTAGTTTATTGAAAAGAAATAGA
>JAGLOY010000174.1 GCA_023138735.1 Candidatus Aegiribacteria sp.
ACCGACCCCACGGTGCAGGGGCATTGTGGAAAGCACATTACTGAGGGCCAGAGGGTAGTCAAAGTACCTGTCAAGAAGTCTGATCCTGCTAACTCTGTTCAGCTCCAGAAGGTCAATCCCGGGAAGCCCCCGCACGAAATCCAGTATCTCATTGTTTGATGTGTGAAAACGGTGCGGTCCCAGATCGTACTCGAACCCGTTTCCTTTTATGGTCGATGCCAGCCCCCCTGGATGGGATTCCTTCTCGATGATAACGACCTCATGTCCCCTTCGGGTTAGCTCTTCAGCAGCGCTGAGACCTGCCAGCCCGGCTCCGAGAACAACGACTTTCATCCCGCTACCTCTACCCTTCACTCCAGAACATCATAATTGATTACACCCTACTCAAGGAACTCAGGATCTACAGATCCAATAGTATCCGAGGTGGTAACTCCCAGAAAAATCACATCAATACTGTCACTCCGCCTGTCAGATTGTTAACATTCTTACACTCACGGGTCACTTTTCAGCAGGGCCACTTCCATTCGCTCGCTGACAGGAAGAAAGAAATCCATATCATGCTGCCCCTTAATGCTGTGTATCGATGAAATACCCCAGCAATCAAGGATGACCCACACATCCCGATGACTCCCACTGGTGAGAACACTGTCCAGCAGGAGTTCCGGATTCACACGATATCTTCCCCGATCCCCCGCGAAGGGATCATCTCCACCCGGGGTCAAGCAGTCCAGATCAGAAACCGAGTAGTATTCCCAGGCCAGAGATGTTGATTTACCTCCGAATACTATGACAAGATCCTCCGGTTGGGAAAGGTTTTCCACCGTTGCCACCGCAGTTCTCCAGTCGCTTCTATGGTAGGGAAACACCTTCATCCCATAGTAGGGAACCAGAGCCAGCAGACACATAGATGAAACGGCAATACCGAACCAGCGGTATCTCGCGAAAACAATCGCGGATGTGATTGAAAAGGGAATCCAGAGAACAGACAACTGCCGGATAGTAGGTTCGTCGTTCAGATAGAGACCGAAAGGGATCAGCAGAGCAAGCCAGAGGTACTTCCTTTCCACAGGTTTCATCATTCGTGTTAAAAATGGCCAGATCACCAGGGAAAAAATAATTGCAGCATTGACAATATATACCAGCAGCATTCTCGGTCGATCGAGCAGGTTCCGGGATATCTCCGGGAGCAGACCACCTCCGAGTATTCTGAAGAATTGAGAAAACGGTTGAAAGCTAAAGAGTCTGCTGAAACCGGTTTCGAACCCGGCAGTTGCCATCCTGGCAGCCCTCTCAGCGAACTGAGTGGAGAAAAAAAGAAAAACTGGAATGTACAGTAAGGCAAGCGCGGCAGGGACAATGATGAATCTTTTCAACGAAATCCTTTCCCGGAAATCAATTGTAAAGTATAGAATCCCGCAGACAGCAATGCTCAGAACAAAGATATGCTGAGTGAAAATTCCTGCTGCTCCAAGAAAAAGGCTGCCGATAAATCCCTTTTTCGACCCTCGCCAGGCCATATCCGCAAAATCGGCAAACCATAGGGAGATCACCGCATTAATACCATATACCCATGCTTCC
>JAGLOY010000175.1 GCA_023138735.1 Candidatus Aegiribacteria sp.
GTCAATTGATCTATTTCCTCTCCGTTGTAAAATAATAAATATTGTGTTTTCATAACTTTGTTTGTTAATTATTTAAGTTCTGTTAAATCATATTCCTCAGCTTGTGTTTTCCCGTTTTTAAGTTTCCATGTTTCTTCTGTATATTGAAATGCCCACTTATCTCCAAATTGTTCAAACATTTCTTTTCTTGCTTCCCCATAATCTTTAGCGTCAATCACATAATAACAATTTTCATAAGTTTGACCACACCCGAATGTAAAATAAAATTTCATGTTATTTTGTTAATTATTAAAATTACCATTCACAGGCTTACCCAACCCGCCTGCTTTCCATGTGTTGATTGTGTGAGTTGAAAAACATATTGCTAGAGAATATCCAGCATCCTCTGCCTTATCGCTTTTCAAATAATCAGTTATCAAAGTTTTCCAGTCTTCATTTTTAAATAACTTTTCAGACCGGTCCACTACGGTTTTATCTTTTCCAAAATTTACCAACGGGGTTTCTTTAAATTCTTTTTCAAATTCAGCTATAAAATAATCTTTCGCAGAAAGGAAAAAATTTGATGATGAGGCTTTAGCCTCGTCCTTTTCATTAGAATTAGAATTAGAATTAGAATTAGAATTAGAATTAGAATAGTTCGAAGGATATAGATAGGGTATAGATAGGGTATCTATACCTTTTCTTATTTCTTCTGGTATTTCCGCTAAAATAAGCTCTATTCCTTTTCTTATTTTAGGACTTTCTTTATAATTTTGATGTTTTGGGAAATTTGCAATAATTATCCAATTGTCTATATAATTTATTTTTTTGCTATTTTTAAATCTGTCTAAAATATTTAATATCATATCCTCATCTATTCCGGTATCAAAAGAAATTCTCTTTTCTGATATTTCATAGATCCCCGCAATATTTGCCAAAGGATTCGTTAAAAAATATAAAAATAATAGCTTCTCTGTCGGATCTAATTCTACAATATATCCGTCATCCCAAAATTTTGTATCAATGTATCTATTTTTACTCATGATATTGATAATTAAAAAAACCATAAGAGTTCACATAGTGTCCACCCTGCATTACTAGGGCATTGAAACTTAATTCAACTCTATGCAAACTCGTATGGTCATTCAATTTTTGTAATGCCTTGAACATAGTTTTTCTTAATATTTCCATTTTAATTTAGTTTAGTTTTCTTGTCAAGTCCTTTTGCTTTTTTAATATGACTACATTCCCTGCTAGACATGGTTGAGCAAGCGCAAGGACAAATCCATATACTAAGTGTTTCTATAAATGTTACTAGATAGAATTTGTCCTCGACACTCTTTGACCCGATTCTATACTGTTTTCTTTTAAATAATTTCATACTGTTTTTGGTTACCAATGTTTTCTTTCTGGAATCCGAAGATCCCAGAAAGGACTTTTGGATTGGCGAATAAAGTCGCAATCAAACCTTTTGAGAACTCACTTTATCAACCAAATATCGGGTTGTTTATTTTATTTATTTCAAGTAATTCCCTTTGCTTTTAATATTGCCTTCGCCATCTTTATTAAAACATCATCTCCCCAATCACTTCTAGCCATATTTATACAAAAACAAATTACTCTACAATTATTTTTTGTATATCCGCCACGAGGATTTATTTTATCTATACTAGGACCAAAAGGATTAGCTCTGAATGGTCCAATAGAGCCTTTCTTAAATTTGATTCCACTCAATTCACAAATTCCCAATCTCAATTTAGATCTCAACCATTCCCTGTCTATCGAATATTCTATATTTTTTTTTCTAGCTCTGTCTTTAGCATTGCTTAACAACCCTGTCATAATCCCTTTTTCTGATAATGCATATTTCCTCCAAACAGCTTTACTGTTTTTATTTTTACGCCACGGATATCTTTTTCCATAACATTTTTTACATGCAGAACGCAATCCATCCTTTTTCCTAGAATCAGCGTAAAAAGAAGAATTTCTTTTATTCTTATTACACATAGTACATCTTTTCATAAATCATTATATTATAATTATATAATAATTATACACTACTATCGTGTAATAGCAAATACAATCACATCTGTGCTAATCTTTCCATATCACAGCCTGGACCGCCTACCGTCCAGCTTGTTAAACTCGGCATCTCCCGCCTACGGGCTTAACGGATTAACAATGCTATTTAGAAAGGGATATCTGAGAGTTTTATTTCCTCATCATCAGTATCCTTATTTACTGGACCGGTTGTATCTTTCGGAATATCTTCTTCAAATCCGTCTTCTTCCTTTGCTTTCTTTTCAATATTTTTGGCAGGCACATCTTTTCCAATAGGTTTTACAATATCAACTTTCCACACTAAATATTTTTCTCCTTTGACTTCTATCGTTTCAAGCTGGAGAATATCTCCAATATCTGGATCTACTGCATCCATTTGTCTTGCTAACCCCGCAAAAGATAAACTGCTAATTTGTTTCTGTTCTCCCTTATTATCTTCAAAGTGAAAAATAACTCTTTTCATTTCTTTACCCTCGTTAGAAGTAAATATTTCCAACTCCGAAGCCACTATTCTCAATTTGATAGGTCGGTCCAAAAGGTCTTTGTCTTCAATATATTCTCCAACTATAGCTTCCTTAACATCAGGTGTAATTACTTTTGCCATGTTTTTAATGTTAGTTTTAATAAATATTTAAACTTGTTATAGATCCACTCTATCAATAATTATTCTGAAATTTTCATTAAGAACTTCTACTTTTTCATTCTTTCTATTTATCAGTCTTACTATATCAGATGTTTCTTTTTCCTCTTGTGGGTCTGGGAGAGGGACCTCTTCTCTACTTGTTAGCAATAATCCGTCTAAAGATTTTTCTAGTCTTTCTAGTAAAGTTTCGTAAACTGAAAGATTATTATTCAATAACTCTATAGCCTCTTCCAGTTTATTTCCTTTTGGTCTTTCTTTAACTTCTTTATTCATTCCTTCACCTATCATTTGATACCACCTCCTCTCCAAGCGCTAATTTATAGTTTTGATCTTCTATATCTTCTTTTTCTTCTCTTATTCCCTCTAGGACCATGTCTCCAGCTTCTTTCAAAAACGCTAAACATTTTTTTAGATCTCTTTTTCCAGAAAAGAAATGATTAGCATTTCCTAATTTTAATTTAAACTCCTCAGCTTTTGTCATGTTCCTCCTTTCTAATCGTTATTGTTAACCTTTCTCCTATTGAATCAAAATCAATACTTTTTGATAAACCAATAACTGCTCCAGCAACAACTTCGTTTTTTTTATCTTCCAACTCTATTTTAATACTTCTCATTATATTCGCTAATTCTTTTTCATAAACTTTTTCAACTTCTAATTTTATTTTTTCGTTTACAGAATTTTTAATAAATTCAAGAAAATCATTGTTATCCGGAACCCCTGTTTCAATATCCATATTATTTTTCCTCCTTTCCAGCTTCAATCCTTTTGTCATGCGCAGTTATCCAACGACCTGCTTCTTTTCCAGTTATGTCTTTCCAGTTTAGTTTTGTTTTTTCAGACCACTTCTTCTCTGTCATTTTTAATTCTTTAAGTTGCTCCTTAAATCTCTTTGTTTGTTTTTGTGTTGGAATATCTTTTTTACCGGACTTATTCCATTTCAATATTTTTTCCCCGTCTGCCTCACTTATAATAAATGGAGTTTCATCTTCAAAGAGATGTGTGTTATCCTTTCCAGCAAGCGCCATGTGCTTTTCTCTATCAATATCAAAGCTTACTGTCATTTCGTAACTAAAACCCTCTCTCTGAATATCTTTTGTACCAACTTTTTTAACTCTTTTACTATCTGTCATAATCGTTTCAGTCTTGGACCGCATTGTCGTAATGATGTGGCATGGAGAAGCAATAATAGCTTCAATAAATTGTCTATGCCTCGGAGTAGTGTGGGACCAAGCCGCCCAAGTATTTCCTTTAAATTTTACCTCTGCAAGTTGGTCATTCAATTCTAAACAACCGCCTTTGCCCTCCCACTCATGAGAGATACTATCAATTATAATAACTTCCATTCCTTGATCCTCACAAGCTTTTATTGCTTCAATAAATCTTTCGGGACTGAAAGGAGCTTTAAGAGTAATAATATTATATTCTCCAAGATCACTATATAGATCTCCTCTTCCGCTTTCCGTATCGATCAAGGCAACTTTGTCCCAAGCGCTTGCTAGTCCTCTAGCAAGTCTAAGCGCGGAGAATGTTTTACCGCATCCGGATACTCCGGCCATACTGATTCTTATTTTTGATTGTTTGCGTTCCGCCTTACGGAACTCAATTGTTGATTCCATGATGTTTTGTTAATTTATAAAAATGTTTTGCCGACCTTTTTACATTTCCTCATACCGTTTCCAGTATTCAGGAAATGCATTTTTTAATTTTTTAAAGTTTATATCATCTGCTTTGAAAAAACATATTGCTAATGATTTTACAAAACTACCTCCGTACAACTCCATTTTTTCTACTACTCCAAATTCTTGATCTGTCATTTGAGAACACCTCACTTTCTTGTAATTGTTAAATTTTTTAATAAGTTCTTTAAAGGTACCGTCCCATGTTTTATTAAGTTTCTTTTTAATTTTTTCTAACTCTTTATCAGTCTCTTCTTTTACTCGATAATTACGATACCAATATTTTTTGTTGCCGACCTTTTTATAGCTCATAAGTTAATCTTACTATTTATAGGATAATTATACCATACAGAAAAATGCTGTCAACCCCCTACTTTATCCACAATAAAAAAAGCAGAAAGGAGGTGAAGCCTAACTGCTTTTTTGTTTCTATGAAAACGATTACATTCACATCTTACTCCTAATTTCCATATTTGTCAATACCTTTCATATATTCCTTTATTGCATTTATTACAATTCCCGCAATAGCGACTGCCATTGGAGTATATACGCCTAGATCAACTGTCATAATCCATTGCAACAAATAAATTGCTACTGCTGATCCACCAGCAATAAGAGCGCCTTTACCAACTTTTTGCAAAGTTTTGTAGTCCCAACTATTTTTGATTTGGTTCATTTTTTTTCTTTAATTATTAAAATTATATCAACCACCAATAAAAACATTAGTGTAAAAATTATTCCTTGTAAGAAAGAAAAAATACAAATATATTTTGTTAAAAATTAAAATCCCGTTAGGTCCCTTAATTCTTTTATAACTTTTGCCATGCGTGGTTTGCTAACAAGCGGATACACTTCATACTTGTCCATATCTGTTACAATTCTAGGTTTTACATTTGGCAAACCTAACTTTTTTAGTTGTGCTTCTTCTTCAGGATCTCCAATATTAAATGCGATATTAAACGGTTCAGTATATCTAATATACTGCTCTCCTCCTTGTTCTACATATTCCATAGTTTTATTATTAGAAATTAAATTTTTAGCCCAGTCGTCTGAAATTTTCAGTCCCGGACAATGAGTATTATAAAAATTTCTATGGTATGCTATTTTTACATTCGAATACATTATTCTTAATTCTTTTAAAAGTTTTGTCAAAGATTCTTCTTGTTTTTTTGTTGGCAATTCAATATCAAAATTGCCCTCACACATAATTCCTAATGATTTATAGTTCATACCTTGAGCGCGACAATGTATTCCAACATCAGAACGAGATCTTGTTCGTGTTATTTTTCCTACTTTATTTATTACATAATGATATCCGATATAATATCCTAACGATCCTTTAGAGTTCCATCTCTTTTCGTGATAAGCATTTATTGCTTTTAATTGGTCTGGGTTCTTATTATAAGAAATCGCTGAATGATGAAGTATCAAATATTTTATTTTCATAGTTTCCTAATTTTAGAAATTAGAGGAGTCCGGTTTAGCGAACTCCGTCAATTTTGCTTGTCTTATTTTCTCCTCTTGTTTTGGCTTTTGTAGCCACCAGTTATCAAATTCGTTCGACATCTTTTTCTCTCTCCTCTATCCGTTTACGAATATCTGCAAAATATTGTGGTAAATCCGCTATTGGATTTTTACATATTTCATTAAGCTGATACGCTACATCTTCGTGGTTCTCTAACTGTTTTGTTTGGAAGTCGCCATCCAAATTATCAACTATTGATGGTACTATCGTTGTAAGTACCATATCTAATCTTCCATCCGGTGTATAATCTACCATATTATAACCTCCAGTTCTCTATAAATTCTTGTAGTTCTCTACGCTCTCGTTCTGTCCTTTCGTTTATTGTTTCTTTCTTCATTTTATCTTCCTCCTCAATATCTGATGACAATAGCTTGCTCCTTGGTCAAGAATAAATTTTCCCTGACACATAGCTTTGATTTTGTCATTACAGAATCTAATTGATAGGCACATTAAGCAGTTGTCCTCGTTCATTGGCTCGCCTCGCTCTTTCTCTTAGAAATATCTGTTCCTGCAATACTTCATCTCTCTTCAAAAGTCTTTCATCATTTCCTGATAGTTGTTTCATTATATACCTCCTTATATTATCTTTAATGGCAGAGCTGCAAGAGGGTCGAATCCCTTGCGTCTGCGCATAAAACTTTCAGAGGGAAATTAACAAAACCTCTGCCACTAAAGATAACATTTACGCCTATATACTAGCATATAAATTGCAAAATGTCAACTATCCAAGATAAGTTATAATTGACCAAAACACACTAACAATTCCCAGAACCCCAACTATAACACCTTTGTTGTATTTCAAACAAACTTCTATAACTCCTATTTTTTTAGAATTTTTTGCAACAGACCCATTGAGTTTGCTTAAATGATTCTCAATATGCCCTAATCTTGTCTCTTGGCTTGAAGATGAAGTTAAAAGAGCTTTGATGTCTTTCCTTATTATTTCTAAATCTTCCATTTTTTTGTCCTTTCTATTTATTTAATTTATTAAAAACATTTCTATTAAAATTTGACATATTCTTTAGTTATGATATTATTGGAATAGTTGTTAGAGGCAACTAATTATGTTATTATTTTCTTATCCCGTTTTATGAATGCCTCTAACATTTGTAAAGCGGGATTTTTAATTTAAAACATGAAACAAATTATTAAAAAAGGAGACAAATTTGGTAGATTGACAGCTGTTAGATTTGACCATTGGGAAAGAGGTCGTCAATACTGGTTGTTCAAGTGTGATTGTGAAAATAAAAAAATAATTTATATTTACGATGTAAAAAATGGAAAAACTAAATCTTGTGGTTGTTTAAAAAAAGAATTGATGCTAGATAAATTCAAAACTCACGGAATGAGATATACAAAAATATACGCAGTATATAATTCAATGAAAGAGAGATGTTTAAATCCAAACTGTAAAGATTATAAGAATTATGGGAAAAGAGAAATAACAATTTGTAAAAGATGGTTAGGTAAAAATGGTTTTATAAACTTTCACCAGGATATGGGAATTTGTCCAGAAGGAAAATCACTTGACAGAATAAAAAATAATTTAGGATATTCAAAAAACAATTGTCAATGGGCAACTCCGAAAGAACAGGCTAATAATAAAAGAAATAATCACTTAATAACTTTTAAAGGAGAAACTTTAAATATAGTCCAGTGGTCCGAAAAATTAAATATAAATCCTGATATTCTTTATAAAAGAATATATAGAGGATGGAGTATTAAAAAAACATTATCACTTATTAAGTAAATAAATAATTTGTTTTCCAACTTCTTCAGATATTATTTTTTTATCAATCATCTCCTGATAATAGCTTTTCTTTTCTTTTTTAGTTTTTAACTTATTTAATTCACCAACAATAAATTTAGCCCTTTCACCGTTTGACACTCCTAACTGCTTGACCAATCTATCTACGTAATTTAATCCCAATTTTTCTTCTTTTATTATTTCATTTACTTTTTTAGCAATATTCGGATCTTCCTTGACAAGATCATTAAACATCTTCTTTGCATCTTCCTTCGGAATATTTTTCATCTGATTATAAGAATCCTCTGCTTGCTGTTCTAAAATAAATCGTTCTCTTGATTGATCTTCTAAAATTTTCTTAACACTTTCATATTTTTTGCTTCCAGCACCGACTTGCTCTGCTTTCCGTTCTCTTAAAAATCTACTAACAAATGGAATATCTCTTATTTCTGGAATTTCTTGTTTTCCTACTGCTGAGATAGTATTAATAGTCTTTGAAGTAAACCGTCCCGCTCCGCCAACAAGAGTTTCGTAGGCATATTTCATATCAGACGGAGACATTTCTATCCCAATACCAGAAAGTCCTTTGGAAAATCCAATCATTGTTCTGCCCGTTACACTATCTTTTAATGAATCAAAATATTTAATTGAAGCAGGAGCATTTTTATCCCAGTCTGGCCTGATCTTCCCCCCGTGCCATCCTTGATTTCTAGCGAGTTCAACTGGCATATCAAATATAGTAGGCATAGCACCTGACAAAATATCTGTTCCACCAACAGGATTATATCCTTCCATAACAGAAGCTAAAACTCCACTCATAGCATTCTTAATATTTCCTTTTCCTGCCATTATGTCGGATGCATGATCCATTGATACTTTAATTGGTTTTAGCCCCCAAGATACAGGAATTGAAATATAAGTTATACCTCCATCCTTTGTTGGGATGATAACAGGCAATGAATTCATTTTATCCCATTTTGAAACTTTATCTCTCCAGTCTGGATCAACTTTGTCATTCCATTCATTTGTTGCGACAACTGCTATTCCGACTGCTGAAATGACAACCCCTGCCACTTTCGGATTTCTCATTGCTCTTAACATCTTAGCAGAACCTTGTATGGAAGCATTAGAAAACATATACATTGCATTTATTACTGGACCACCCTTTCCGAACTTATTAAAGTTTATTGTTCCTTCTTTGGCCAATACAGCTGCTCTCTTTCTAGTAACACCGCTTTCTAACGCCTCTTTATAAATTGATAACCTAGTTGAATCTTCAAAAACTTGATTAAGATTATCAATACTTTCAACAATCTTCTCTGCCGCCTTTCTAGGTTCATTTCTGTTTATTTTTCTAATGTCCCTTATATCAAGTTCTATTTTTTTTCTTGTGGAGAGTCCTAACCCTCCTGTAGTCCCTCCATCCATTCTCATTTGATTATATAGCTTTGCCCCTTCTGAATCAGTT
The DNA here is from genome assembly GCA_023138735.1 of Candidatus Aegiribacteria sp. Classification (GTDB taxonomy): domain Bacteria; phylum Fermentibacterota; class Fermentibacteria; order Fermentibacterales; family JCC-6; genus Aegiribacteria. The sequence continues at coordinate 9,101 of JAGLOY010000175.1, forward strand.
CCTCTAACATAATCCATTACGGATTTTATACTTTTAGGATCTCTCATCGAGGCTTTGGACGCTCCCTTAAAACCAAATTCATTTTTAGAAGCCATATAAACGACAGCCTCTTGAAGATCTCTAACCTTGTTAGGAAAAAAGAATTCTGGATTAAATCTTGTTGCTAGTTGTGAATAAAACCTTGTAACAGCTTGTGTTACTTTCATCACTCCATCAACTTTCCAACGATTAACTCCTCTTAATGCTACAGCTAAATTAGGATCTTCTATCTTTAAATAAATTGGTTCTCCCTTTTTTCTTAAAGTAAGTATTGTTGGGTCCTTTAACAATTTATCTACTGAAGGTCTAAAAATTATTTCAGGAGTTCCTTGCACAATAAATTTCCCAGAAGGTTCAATCTTTATTAACGGTTTCAATTCTGGAATATCTTTAATAATGCTCTCTATTTTTTGAGAAAATAATGGTAGTCTTTCTTCTGCTAAACGCCTATTAGCTAGCCACCATTCAAAAGAATCAGCAAATCTTTCATTTGTATTTTTTATCCTACTAGAAGATTCTCCTATTTCTTCCATCCAGCCTATCATTTCTTCTGCAATGTCTTTGGTTTCTCCTCTTTTATAAAAATGGTGTTTAAGCTGAAATTTATTATCTAAAAAATGACCAAGTTCATGTGATAATACTTCTCTTGGGGTTGCAGTTTTTCTTACAATTTTAGAAGGCTTAGCAAAATACCCCAACCTTTTTGATGGTTGTCCTTTTGTAATTACTTTTCCACCTAGTGATTCTGCAAAATCAATAACTTTTTCAAAATAAACCTTATCTATTGCTTCTTTGTGAGTAATTTTTGCAACAGGAATTTGAGGAGGTTTAACTTCTTTAAATAATTCTAAATGTTTATTATCTCTTGCAAATTGTAATGTTGCCAAATCAACTCTATTCTTTTCTGCTCTTATAATTGCTTGTTCATAATTGTTAGTAATATTCGTCATTACGTCAGCTATTTCTTTCTCGCTTCCTTTTGCTTTTAAAATCCCAGTAGAACGAACATCGTAGGGTCTTCCAGCTATTGTACTTCCTATATCTTCTGTGTCTTCCATAACTCTATTTAATGGAATATGATTTTTATATTTCTTTCGCAAAATATCATAAAGTTTTTTGTCTATAACCTCTCCTTCCAATAAAACATCAAGGGTCCTATTATTTAATTCTTGCATTTTATCCGCAATTTTTATAATTTCTTTTCCTTCTGGTAAACTTTCAATCTCTTTAATAACTATTTTTGCTTTCTTTGTTGAAATTCCTGCGGCCATATCTCCAAGAGAGGCATTTCTTTCAGGAGCATGTCGTGCTACTAAATAACGATCGACATCTCTTGAAATAATATCTGATTCTTTTTTAACTTGTTTCGATAATTTAAGAATATCCTTATCAATATTTTTAATAATATTTTTTGCTTCTTCAACCCTTGTCCCCATTCTTCCATGCATAAGAATCTCCGCTGAATATGGATCAGACATCTCACTTATTTTAATATCATCTCTCTGGACCAATTTTTTAACTCTTACCCAATCGTCTTCTACTAATTCTCTTATATTTATCCAATTTTTAGAAATACTATCTTTAAATTTTTGAAAAGACTTTGCATTTTTAATACTTGACAATTTTGGCATTTTACTATACTTTTTAAAAGATATAATATCTTTTATATTTCCACTTCTTTTAATTTTCTTAACTAAATCAGATGAAATATCAACGACATGACGAGTGGGGACAGAAACTTCCTTACGAGAAGGTTGGTCTAAAGAACTGGCTAGCTTTTCTTTTTTTAATGGCAATTTTTTGTCTAGGAATTTGGGCTGGTCAGGATGGAGAGCAATATCATCCGGAACATCCTGAACCTCATCCAGATATTTGGCTGGAGAGATAGGTTTCTTTAATGTCTTATCTAATAACTTTTTATTGGTAATAGCATAAGTATTTCCAACTGTTTTATGTTTGTTTATAATTATAAATCCGTCATACTTTCCTTGTTTTCTAATAGCATCTGATAAATTCTTTGTTTCCATTTCTTTAATAAGATCGAATTCTTCTTTCTTAGTTTTAAAAGTTTTTAAATTAAAATCATCTGTTACTAATTTCAAATAATTCTTTCCAAAACTGTCCCTCATTTTCTTACTATCAGTAAAATATGCCGCTTCACCAAAAATATCTTTTTTGCCAAAAACAAAACCTTCTTTAATTATTTTTTCAGTATCTATTGATGTCCCATGATATATTTCTTTAGAAATTGGTTTAATTCCCTTTGTCGTTTTCCAAATTCCATCTTCTTTAAATAACGCTTTTGGAGAAAAGACTTCACTACCTGCCGCTGCACTTTCTAAATCTCTTGCATCAACTTTAATTTCCATAATAGTAGCATCCTTCCCAAATTTTCTTTTAGCAACGTCAAGAGGACTGTCTCCAAATTCAGTCCCTGTTTTTTTAACACTAAAATAAACACCTTCATTAAATTTTCCACCTTTTAATATGCTTTCAGCGTTTTGTTTTGAAGTTCCGTGATATAAAGTTAAGGTCCCGTCTGGATTAACTTTTTTTCCAATCTTTATTCCTAAATCTTGTCCTGCTGTAACCTTGGCTTGATAATCATCAATTGCAGATAACTTAGACCTTGGCTTAACTGCTTTTGGACTAATTTTTGTTGACTTTTGCAATAGATCTATTTTTTCAAAAGCTCTAGCAATTTCATCAGCATTTTTCATTTTAGCTATTTTGGGAGCAGATGCCTCTATAATATCTTCAGCGATACCAACTTGTCTCATAGTCTTAGCAGTGTCAGTTACATCATCTACTTTAGCAAGATATTTGAAAACTTGTTTTTTACCACCACCAAAGCCAGTAAAGTCTAAAATAGTCATTGCAGGAATAGCAATCATGGCAGAACCCATTGGGTGTTTTTCCAATGTTCCCATTAAATGTTTTCTAAATATATTTTCAAATTCAGGAGCATCTTTCCTTTCCTTTCCTGCTTCCCACACTCCTCTTTCTCTAGCCTCTTTGATCCAATCTCCCAAATCAATAGTCAACTGTTCTGATGGTTTTACTGCTTCTTTTCCAAAAATAAATTGTTTAAACGCTTGTTCAATTTTTGGGTCGTCTTTGTTCGGCTGATATTCTGTTATTCTACTTTTTCCAGATGGATCTTTTATATCCGCGAAAAGATTATAAAGACTCATTCCGATTCCACCACCAGATACTCTGGCAATGTCCTGAACTATATCTGTACCCAGTTTTAACATTTTCTCTCCTGTTTCTGGAAGTTGTCTTGCAACATCCCTAAATCTCACATCTTCAGTCGGTTTAAAAAATTCTCTCGCTGGCTCAACTGTCATTCTTTGCATTGCCTCAACAGGCGTTTTAACCTGTGGTAATGCTCTGCCAGCTTCAACAAAATAGTCAAAAACAGATTTTCTTTCAGTTTCTACTGGCTTTTTTTTAATAACTTCTCTCGCTTTTTCTTCTTCCTTTTCAGTTAGTCCTTCTCCCACTTCAAAACGCATCCCCGAAGTAGCGGGTGCAATTCTTGCCTTAACTTGTTTAACTTGTTTTAGAAAAAAATCAAATATTGACATAGTTTTTATTATTATTCAAATGGATTAGAAACTCCTGAAGATCCTTTTGTTTTTGCTCTATATTCTTCGTAAGCTCCTTTTTCTTTCCATTCAACTCCTAACGCTCTATCAATTTCTTCATCAGGAAGTTCTGGAAATTGAGATTTTATCCTTTCCCATGTTGGTCCCCAATTTTCTCCAGCTTTTAATCTGTTTTTGCCTTCGTCAATTTCTTTCCAAAAATCTTCTTCTCTATCTCTTGCTATTTTATCCAAATCTTTTTGACTGTATTCTGTCGCTCCTGTTGTTGATACTTTTGCCTTTCCCTTAAAAATACTATCAACAACCATATTGCCATCTGGACCAACTTTCAATACATCAAAATAAGTATTTCCTGAACTATCTGTTCTACTTGTTACAGTTTGGATTTTCATCTCTGGGTCTTTACTCAAGGTAAACTGGAATAATCCAACCGGTAAACCTGCCTGAGTTTCCAAAGAATTTATTTGTAAAATCTGATCATCAGTTAAATCGTTATAGCTAGTTCCAGCTTCTTGTAAAGCACTTGTAATAACAGTAAGATTTGCCTTTGCGTCATCTTCCGCCTCCTGTTCAATCGTTCTTTCAGTCTCTTCGGCACCAGAAAGAAGATTATACATATCAATACTTTTTTTAAATTCGTTCTGATAATATGTTGAAGAGTTTTGATAGTCTTGTTGGCTAAACTGCATTATCATATTAAGAGTATCAATTTTATTATTTAATTGTCTGCTAACTATTCCTTTCTCAATATTTAGTCTCAATATTCTATTTTCTGCTTCTTTCTGCAAGGTTCCTTTTCTTCTACTAAGTTGTCTAGAAGTAACAAGCTCCTGTCCTCCGGTTAACTCTTCTTGTTGAATAAGTAGTTCTGCATTGATCGTATCTATTTCAGAATCTATGCGCGCTAGATCTTCTTCTAGCGGTTCCATACCAAGTTTAGCTTTTTCTGTCGCAAACAGTTCTGCCATAGACGGAGGTGGCCCTTCTCCGTCAGTATCTTCTGCTTCAAACTTTTTAAGAATCTCATCTAACACTTTTTGAGAATCGCTAATATCAACATCATCTCCGCTAGGCAAATTATCAAATAATTTATCTTGAATTTTATTTGCGTCTTCTGTTAGTTTATCTTGTTCTGCTTGTGGCGGACCAAGAATAACATCAGGGAACTCTTTTTTTCCAGCAGTATTCCACCAATCGTTAAGCCAAGTATTTGCCGCTGTTCCAGCAATAAAAGGATCTCCTCCTTGTGATTTTGCCATTTCTAGAACATCTGGCCTTGAATTAGCTATGTCAATGAGAGATCTTGTTGTTTTAGTTGTCGGTGCTATTTCTTTTTCCTTATCAGGTAATGGAACAAATGGTTCTGGTTTAACTGGTGCTTCTTTTGTAAACAATCCTCTCTTGGCCATATCAGCCCCCTCTGCTTTCCCTACACGATTATACCAATCATTAAGCCATGTATTCGCTCCTGTTCCAGCTGTGTAAGGATCTCCGCCATGTTTTTTAGCCTCTGTCATAACATCTGGTCTTTGTGAGGTTATCTCTATAAGAGTTGGCTCATATACTTCTCCGCTAGATACTGGCTGTCCTGTCGCAGTATCAGGTCCAGTCGGAGCTGGAGGAGTAGTTGACCAACCATAATTTGTAAATTTAGATAAGTCAGAAGAAGGGATGCTTCTTTTTTGCCCGTCATAATATACAGTTACCATATTTGTTGATGGAGTAGGAGTTGGTGTAGGCGTAGGCGTAGGAGTTGGAGTAGGCGTAGGAGTTGGAGTAGGCGTAGGAGTTGGAGTAGGCGTAGGAGTTGGTGCAGTTGCACCCCAGCCAAGTCCTATGAATTTATCATAATCTCCCATTGGTATTTCTTTTGCAGAACCACGCGAAGAATATACTGTTGTAGTATTTGGATTCCATTTATTTGGTGTTGGTGTTGCCATATTATTTGTTTTTACTTAATAAAATAGAATTATAGTTATCTGATTTCAAAATATCTCCTGTTATCGGTTCAAACTCTATTGCTATCCATCTATGATAACCAAGTGTAGAATTTCCAGTTATCATGACACTACTGATCCCTTCTTTTTTTAATTCCTCTTTTAGATCTATACTAAAATTAACACAATTATATTCATCTGTATATTCTCTTGATGACACATTATTCAAGGCTTTTTCTATCGGTAAATATTTTTCATAGATATATTCTTTTTGAGCTTGCTTATTGTACTTCTTTAATGACTTATATTCTTTCCAACCAAATTCAGCGGCCCATTGTTCTAGTGTCCAGCCTTGCATTTCTCCTATTCCATTTTTTCCGTCCGGGAAGTAATGTCGTATATCTTCTCTCAAATTCCAAACTTTAACTAGCGCAGAGTCGTATTGCGCCCGTTCTTCTTGCTGAAAAAGCGGGAAGAATAATATTATTATTAAAATTATTATTAGTTTTTTCATAATTATGCATTAGCTATTGTAGTAATTGTACCACTTGATCCTCTATATTTTAAAGCACCTCCTTCACAATATATTATTCCTCCGCCAGTTGGATTTGCTGTTGGCACAGTTGAAGCGTTCGCTAAGGCTAAAACTATTTTACCACTTCCGTAGTCTGCTGTATTTATTCCAACACTTGCAGTTAGTCTTAAGGTTTGATCCGTATGAGTACCATTAAACACTCCATAAATAAGAGAATTTGTCCTTGCTGTTGCCTCATTTGTTCTTTCATATATATCTATAAATAGTTTATGAGAGCCTGTTTCATAAAATCCAGCACCTGGACCTATAAAAATATTTTTATCTCCAGTAGTATTTGTGTTGCCTGCTGAATTTCCAATAAAAACATTGCTATCTCCAATAGTAACATTTTGTCCAGAGAACTTTCCTATAAATACATTACTAGCTCCAGTTGTTATATCTTTACCAGAATGAGCTCCTATTGAAGTATTATAAGTACCAGTAGTTGTACCAGAATAACCAGATGCGTGTCCAATAAAAACATTATAATTACCAGTCGTGTTAGTTCCTCCAGCGTTGCTTCCTATAAAAACATTATCAGCTCCTTCCGTATTGCTATATCCAGCTTTATAACCTATAAAAGTGTTATATAAAGCATTTGCGTGATTAGTAGTGTATCCAGCCTGATAACCTAAAAACATATTATAACTATTAGTTTGGCCAGAATACCCAGCCTGATAACCAATATAAACATTATCATCTCCAGTAGTAATTCCATTACCAGAACCAGCTCCTAGACAAGTATTGTTTTCACCGCCTGTAGCTATATTTTCTCCAGCGTTACTACCAAGTAATAAATTACCATTTAATGTGTTATATGTTCCAGCTAATGTAAAAACTAAACCATCCCAACTTAAATAATGCGTGCTATCTCCTATATAAAACTTAGCCTTGTCGCTATCGCTGTCATCTATTCCTAAAATAAAGCCAGAATCTGTATTTGTAAAATCGGTCTTTCCTGCTGCAATATAACTATCTCCTGTTCCTGCAGCTACTGCTAATGTTATTGCCTTAGAAGTAATAGCTCCAGCGGTAAGTTTTGAAACTGCTAAATCTGAAATCTTAGCATTAGTAATTATAGCATCAGTTATGTTGGCAGTTGCAGTTACAAATGCTCCAGTAGTCAATTCGCTAGATGTAATTGTATTAGCTACTATATTGCCAGCAGCGATAGTTGTGGCTGCTATTTCTGTTCCAGTAATAGTTGCTGCTACTATATTTCCAGCCGTAATACTTGTTAAAGCTATATTACCAGTTGCTCCACCTGTAATTGTATTTTGTGAAATATCTCCACCAACAATAGTAGAGTTAGCTATCTGACTTGTAGTAATTGTAAGATTAGCAATATTACCAGCTGTAATTGTAAGGTTATCTATTTGTCCGCCTATTATTCCTGCTGTATTTGAAATTTGAGAAGTAGTTATTGTAGCATTGGCTATCTGTCCACCAGTAATCCCAGCACTTCCAGAAATTTGACTTGTAGTAATTGTTGCGTCTGCTATGTTTCCAGCTTGGATTGTAGTAGCAGCTATTTGAGTTCCTGTAATAGTTGCGTTAGCGATATTTCCAGCTTCAATGGTAGTCGCTCCTATATTTCCGCCAGTAATAGTAGCGTTGGCTATGTCAGTTCCAGTTATAGTAGCGTTAGTAATATTATCAGATGTAATAGTCCCTGAATCAACTTGTGTTCCTGTTATTGTTGCGTTGGCTATTTGAGTTGCGGTAATAGTAGCATTTGCTATTTCAGAAGCTGTAATCGTTAAGCCAGCTATCTGTGTGGCAGTAATTGTCGCATTAGCTATTTTTCCTGCTGTAATCGCTAAATTTGCCAAAGCTCCAGTTTGAACTGATAAATTATCAAGATATTGTCCGTCAATAGCAGTACCTGATTGAAGTCCTGATATTACAATATTTCCTCCCATATTTACAGAACGAAATCTTGCTACGCCTGTTTTTAAAATATAAGCGTTTGAATTATTATTATCAGAAACCCAATCTGCTACATTACAACCCCACCAAGAATCTCCGTCTGTTTCTGTATGAAATGAGTTGGCTGTTGTCTGGTCTGGGATATGAATTGAACCAGCTTCCAATGTTCCTCTGAATATTCCTTCGTTGGCTTCAAGGCTTCCATTTGCAAAAAGTTTCCATCCAGAAATGCTAGTAACATAATTATTTGACTGTATCGCTCTGTATGTCGCTTTAATCCCTAATCGCAATAAAGCGTCTCTGACTGAAATATAATTGTTTGGTGGCGGATAAACTTGAGCTTCTTCAGGTCGCAAATTTAAACCTTCTGCCGATACTGTGTGCATGGCAGTAGGAGTCATGTTTATTGGTTTGTTATCAACATAGATCATTTGCTTTTTTTATTCTTCTTAATTGGTTTTTCTGGAACTAGTTCTGGTGTTGGTATTGGAAGTTGTGGACCTTGAGGGTTTTTAACCTCTTCAATAATTCCAGTTTTAGTATTAAAGCTCCAATCCTTTTGACTATCTAGTCCATATTTAGATAATTTGCTCATTAAAAATCCCCTCATCTCGTTTTGTAAAGTTTGAGCAATTAAAACATACTGGCTTATTAACTCTTCTCTTTTTTTGATCTCAACTCTATCCTCTTCCTCAATCTTTTTTCTTTTTTTAAATGGGTTTTTCATTTTTTTTGTTAAATTATTTATCTAAATATTCTATAAATTCTATTTCTGGAGCATCGTTGGCATTAACTGTAAATTCAAATTTTATTTGCAATGCCGCTACTTTATTTATTACTTCACTTACTACATTTTGGACCAGAGTAGTATCTTCAACTCCAACCATAGTCGTAAATCCTGCTTCGTATTTTCTTTTGTATTTTACAACTATTGCACAACTAGCCGGAAGAGCTTTTGCATAATTTGTGATTATCTTTACTGCGTTCTTTAATTCACTCCTATAATTAAATGGAGTTAAAATACCAGTCTCAAGATATGCAGAGGCGTATTTGGCACTCCAATTGAGCTTATCAACGCCATAAGCAGAAGAACCAACATCATACCAACTTACCAGTAAATCGCTCCCTACGACAAGTATTGAGCCGATCTCGACATCTGATAAGTCTGCCGATATTGGGAAGTCAAGAGAAAGAACCTTATTATAGTCTTTTGAATAAGAACCAAGTTGATAAACTCCCTCTAAACAAGGATTACTAGCTATATTTGAAAGACCAAAAACTGGTCTTTTAAATAAAGTCGCTGTTGCGTTAGGATTAACCTGCGCAGTTTTCGTTGGAGACCAATCTCCCGGTATTATTTTGTAAGGAAGTAATAATTCTCCATTATAATAATAAATACTTCCAGCGCGCCCAGCCTGAACATAAACATGATTGTCATCTCTAATAAAAGCATTTATTCCGTTCTCATCTATTTGATCTCTTGAAGTTGGAGTTTCACTCTCTGCGTCCCAGCGCAAAACCTCGCACTTATTAACATTAGCATGTATAAAAGTTCCAATTAGAATATCAATGCCATAATCTATCATTGTTTTTATTCTGTTTGGACTTCTTAAATTTAAAATAGTAGATCCATCCTCAAAGGCATGAGATCCAGTTACACCAGAGACTTTAGCAACATAATGCGCATCTCCAATATAAAGAGCATTAAACATTCTGGCCATAGGATGAAACTCTAAATCCGTATTTGCAAAAGTTGCCCAATCTTCTACCGCATTAGCAGTCCAATGAGCAGCAGTTGCTATATTTGTTATCGGTATTCTATGAAGTCTTGATTGTGTGGCCCAATAAATATATCCGTCATGTTCCATTGCTCCTAAACAACCATGTGCGCCAGCGGCTGCTGTCGTAGTGTGGACCAACAACCAAGTTCCGCCTGTTGATCTTCGCCAAATTTTTCCTGAAGTAAATGAGAACCATAGCGTTTCTCCGCTAGAAACAGTTAAGGCTACCTTACAAAGAGCAGTAACCGTAGTCGCGCTATCTTTCGCTAAGGCTTGATGAACTTTAATCTTTCCGGGTTTGCTATGAAAATCTAATCCGACACACCTATAAAAACTGCCAGCTAATCCGCTATGCTTGCTGTCGCTCAAACCGCCAAATTTTCCGTCATAAATATTCATTGTTTTATTTTAATAGTCAAACCCATTGTCTGAATTTGTAACAGGCAAACCTCCTTTAATAGTTCTGCTAGTATTGACAACTGAAAAAGCATCTAACTTTTTCTCCATATCATCCTCAAAATCAAGATCAAATTTATTGAGTTTTATAGTATGTAAGTCCTTATACTCTCTTACAATTTTTCTTGCTAAAAGTTTATGAAATTCTCTAGGGAAGCCATGTGTTGTCGCTGACGGATCGATTGATAAACAAGTAGATCCAGTCAGATTTGCTAGTGTAGCTGGGAATGAACTATAAACAATTTTTATTCCATTTGTAACTGCTATAATTGCCCCGGATAATATATATAATTCTTTTTTCCTAATAAAATATTCTGGATCACTGTTATCAAAATTATTAACAATAACACTTTCTTGCAAAACATCATTATAGTGTCGGCGCGCAGTTGGATGAGCATGAACATAATTATCTCCAGCAGCAAACATTAATTCAAGATCTGTCATTCTGTTTAATATATTCGCCTGAAAAGCATAATTTCTTGTATCTAAAACAAGATCATCTAAATAAGTTATTTCCCAAATATGTTCTCTAACTTTTTGGATCTCTACTGCAAGCTCTTCTATCATCTGATTAACATCAATCAAAATATCAGCATCAGAATACATTGCTGCAGTTGCGTGTGTTTTTCTTCTTATATATGTTAAAAGTTGTGCGCCAGTCATATCTTTAAATTATTGAGTTAAAAACATTCTGCGTTCTTCTTCCGATAGTTCATCAATATAATTTGTTTCTTGAGTTTCTAACATTTCTATTTCTTCCAATGCTCGCTCACGGCTTCTTTTTATTTCGTCTGCAATTCTATCTTTTATTTCTTTTATACATTCTGCTTTTTCTTGTCCTCTATCTCTGCAATTATTATAGAAATCTTTTCCAACTATAATCGGTTCGTCTTTTTCTACTACAACTAATTGACCATTTACGCTATCAATTTGTTTTAATTTAAAAGTGCCTTCATAAAGTATTCTGTCATTCTGTTGTGGTTGTGGTAATTCTTTAATGATTATTTTATCGCTTTTTGCCGGTGTTTCTATTGGAATTTCTGCCGGTGTTTTGTCTAATTGTGTTCCAGCCAAAGCAACAGCACCAATAAAAAATACAATGATTGTTTTCTTTAATTTCACAATGGCTTGTTTTAACTTTGCTATAGCTTGTTTGATTTTGTCCAACATAAATATAAATTAAGAATTAAAATTGTATCTCAAGTCAAAACTGCGTTTCAACCTCGTCAATCCTACCCGCAAATCTTACTGGATTAGTGCCGTCTCCTGTTACTGTAATTATTAAAGCCTCATTTGTATCGTCTGCCGTTACAGCAACATCCCAACTTGCGTCATCTTCGTATTGAACTGTTTTATTTGACCAAGATAAAACTGTATTTCCAGCACCGTCTCTTTTTACCAAGCCTTCTATTTTATAACTTGCGACTTCATTTGAGACATTATCACGAGCGGCTATTCTTATAGTAAAACTAACAACACTTTCAGGATTTATTGTAAATCTTTGATTAGCTTCTTCGCCTAAAAACATTTCTACTGGTGTTGCGTTTGCTGTTTGAATTGCCCAACCAGCTATAGAAAAATTATAATCTTGAGAATACGAACCATCTATACAATGAGCTATTTCTGAATAGCGTTCTGTTTCCGAATAATATCCGAGAGCGACTGAATACTTTTTCGAATTTGTGTCGGTATTCCCACCGAGAGATGTTCCATAGTTTGCTCCATCAGCAGTAATACCAACAGCCACGCCGTATGTACTGCTAAAAGTATAATATCCAATAGCCACGCCGTTGTTATCTGCATTAGCAATACTTCCTAGAGCTGTTCCGTTATTATCAGATCTAGATAATTGTCCGATAGCTAAGTTTCTTTTTTTTTCATCATTCTCTCCAACCCCATTTCCTCCGCTCACCCAATTAGTTCCATCAAAAATAAATTTCTTAATTCCTCCTGCATAAATTTTATCTAATTCAGTTGCAGATTGTTTTATTTGCAAATAATGATTGTCAACATAATACCCATTATGCCGAATAACAAACCTATCTCCAGCACTTGCTCCAGCTGTCGCAAGCGTAATAATTCTATTCGCTCCGCCTTCGTCTAAATATTGATAGATTTTATTGCTATCAACTGTTAAGGTTTTATCCGCCGCCAAAGTTTCAACATTTATTCCATAAAGTCCACCGACATCACCTGCACCGCCTGCCGCATCTTGAAATGTTGGTGCTGTTCCTACTCCGTTTGAGGTTAAAACTTGGTCGGCATCTCCTGTGACTACTGCTGCTGGAGCTCCGTCTGCGTCATAAGTTATTAAATTGCCGTCAGTTCCGTGAGCCATTTTTGCAAGTGTTACTGCATTATCAACTAATCCAGCTTCTGGTAATCCTGTGCAATTTGTAAGAACGCCTGATGTCGGAGTTCCTAACAAAGGAGTTGTGAAAGTTGGCGAAGTGCTAAATACTGAAAGCCCTGTTCCTGTTTCGTCATTAAGAGCAGCCAATAATCCTGCGGAGTTTGTAAGTGTTGACTGTTTCCCGCCAAATTGTGTTTGTATAGCAGAACTAACTCCATCCAAATATCCAAACTCTGTGCTGTCAACTGTTGTAACGCCTAAAAATCTGTTAGCGTCGATATAACCAGTGCCGTAAGTCAAATATTCAGAAGTTCCGACCGTCATTGTATTACAGTCGCCTGTTGTGCAATCAAAGACATCTGTTATATCTCCTGCTCCGCCAGCACACTCTTGCCATTCAAAGTCCCCTGTCGTTGCTTCGTATGTTAAACAGTATTCATCAGTTGCGGCGTTTACGCTTTTTAAATGACTTTCTAAAATTTTGTCATTCGCTACTGTTACAGTCAATGCAGTTTCTCCCGAACCTGTAACATCTCCGCTTAAAGTTATTGTTTGATTTCCTGTTAAATAAGTATTAGTATCAATTCCCAAAGTTCCAATGCCTCCGCTTGTTGTTATAAAGCCGTTAGTGGTCAAATTTGATAGTGTAGCGATATTCTGTGAAGTATTTACGCTAAATGCTCCA
>JAGLOY010000176.1 GCA_023138735.1 Candidatus Aegiribacteria sp.
CGCTTGGAAATAGTAATCTCTTGACTGCTTGCGTTTTTTCTCTTTTTCGGCTGCGTTGGCAAGCATAAAAAAAAGAGCTGCAATCCCGATTGAGTTTAGAATGAAGTGAAGAAAATAGGCAATCTCTTCGCGTCCTAACCACCAGAAGAGGATCTCTTGTTGCGAAGCCAGGTTAGCCTTGTTTTGAAACCAGGCGCTACAGGTATGGGGAAGAAACCAGAAAATGGTAGCCCCCAAAACACTACTGGCGGCAAAGAGGGCGAGCGGTACATGCAGATACTTGATTTTTATTAGTTTTGCGGTAAAGTGATAGATAAGAAAGAAGAGTAGCGCCATGCAGCTGCAGAGGGCGGTGATCAGGTTGGGGTTGATTTTTTTAAGCTTTGGTAAGAGAGGTAGAAAAACTGTAGTCCCGCCCAGAATTCCAAAAAATAAAATCCAGACCCAGACCGAACGAGTAATGTTGTGACTGATAACAGGGAAATTGTTTCTGGCGTTTGATTTTTGTTTTATCTCGCTGACAAAAGCCAGTATTGAGCCCCCAATAAGTAGGGCCAGGGCGAGCAGGAAAGTAAACCTTCCAGCTATTTGTATTTCAGGCATAGTAAGGTAGTTGACGATTTCCATTTTGTAAATGTTCCTTGGATTCTGGGGTATTTAGGTCTGTGTAGGAGCTTGGTTTAAGGATGTTTTTCTGAATGCACCCCTGCATAGAGCAATCGCTAAGAGAATGCAAGATTAAATTAAATGACAAATGAGTATAATAAACCATCTGGAGTATTAGTGTCAATTATGCTAATTTAAGGTAATATATAAAGATTATGTAAGCCTGAAATTAGTCTGGTGGTGGCGTTCCTAATCTTGTAACTTGTAATGGTATATTGTCAAAGTGAAAACGCATCGTTCTATTTCCAGAGATCTGGCTATTTCATTGGCTCTGCTTGTTATCGTGGTGGCGGGTGTGATTATTGCCGTCAACTATCTATATTCATCCAGGCAAGCTCGCCAAAGTCTCGAACAACAAGCCGATGAGTATATAGTTCGTTTAGCCGATAGCCTGGAGTTGCCGGTCTGGACTTTGGATATGGAGGGGATTGACAAGATTGCGGCGACTTATTCATCTATCAAGAGTGTTGCTTCTCTACGTATAATAGATGAAGAAGGTGATGAACTTGTAAGAAAGGTGTCAGGTCGTAGGAGATTGCTTGAGCGAAGCCGTAATATTCTATACCAGGGGAGAGTTATTGGGCGCGTCGAGATTGGACTCTCTTTGGGGCTATTTCTCAAAGATGTCCGACGGCAGATGTGGTTTTCTTTGTTGATAATGTTTTTTGTTGTTTTGGCGGTTATTCTTTGTACCGGTTTTTTACTGCGCATTCAATTGAAAGAGCCTCTAGCTGCTCTCCTTGAAGCTGTTGATTTGATAGCCCGTGGAGAGTATGAAGAGAATCGTTCACGGATCCTTATTGAGGAGCTGGAGGAGATTCTTAACCGTTTTGACCTTATGGCTCGTGAAGTCCGGTCAAGAGAGCAGAGTTTGAAACGTCTTAACCTGCAGCTACATAGTGAGATTGTCGAGCATAAAGTGGCTGAAGAGGCTCTGCGGGAGAGTGAGGCGATGTATCGACTGCTGGTGGAAAAAGCTGGCAGTGCGATTTTTATTCTTCAGGATGGTGTGATTCGCTTTCAAAATGAGAAGACCGAAAAGATTCTTGGTTATGGCCCTTCGGCGATGGTGGGGATCGATTTTTTTGAGCTTGTCAAGTTCGGTGATCGCGAGATGCTTACGGGTGCTTTTGAAAAACTTAATAACGGAGAAACTACTTCTCTGACTGTGCAGATTGAGATGCAAAACGAAGAGAATGAGATTTTTGATGCTGAGCTGGATGTCTCTCTAATCTCGTGGAATGGTAAGCCGGCATTACTCAATTTTCTTCGTAATATCAGTCTTGAAAAGAGCACAGAGCGTCAGCGTCAGCAGGCTCAGAAGATGGAGTCCATGGGGACTCTGGCTGGAGGCGTGGCTCACGATTTCAACAATTTGCTGACGGCAATGGCGGGCAATGTTTCGCTTTTGAAGATGGACAGCCGAATGGAGTCGCGTGATCTGGAAAAGCTTGATCGGATAGAGAGTTGTATTCAGAGCGGGGCAAAGCTTAGCGGGCAGCTTCTGGGCCTGGCTCGGGGGGGCAAGTACGAGACTGAAATCTGCGATCCGAATATGATTATCAGCCAAGCAGTAGATATGTTTGGCCGAACCCGGAAAGATATAGAGATCTCTCTGGAGTTAGATCCTGGGGTGTCTGCGGTGGAAGTTGACAAAAGTCAGCTTGAGCAGGTCTTGTTGAATCTCTACCTTAATGCGGGCCAGGCGATGTCCGGAGGTGGTGAGCTCTCTCTAAAAACCGAAAATATCTTAATTGACGATCAAATTGCCGTGAACTTTGATATTGCCGTCGGGAATTATGTCTTGATATCAATCAAAGATAGCGGTTCGGGAATCGATAAACGTATTCAAATGCGAATTTTTGATCCTTTTTTTACGACTAAAGAGATAGGGCGTGGAACCGGTTTAGGGTTGGCTTCAGCCTACGGAATTATGAGAAATCATGGTGGAGCTATTGATGTCAGCAGTAAGCCTGGTTGTGGTGCAACCTTCTCTTTATATCTGCCGGCTGCATCTCTATCTTCCCGGGAGGCAACGGCAGTCGTAATCCCACCTGAGACGCGCTGTTTACTGCATGGTCATGAAACCATCCTCTTGATTGATGATGAGGCGATCATGTTGGAAATTGGTCTGGAGATACTGGAGACTCTGGGTTATCAAGTATTGACCGCTGATAATGGTGCCACAGCCTGTGCTCTTTATGAGCGGGAAAATGCTAATATTGATATGGTTATGCTTGATATGGTTTTGCCGGGGATCTCCGGCGGGCAGATCTTTGAGGTTTTGAAAAAGATCAACCCGCAAGTCAAAGTGCTGCTTGTCAGTGGTTATAGTGCCGGTGGGGACGTGGCAGAGATTATGGCAAAAGGGGGTCGAGGTTTTCTCCAGAAACCTTTTGAATTGTATCATCTGTCCCAGGTTCTGCGCGAAGTTTTGGGGGATTAGTTTTTAAATTGCGCCCATAATCTCTAAAGCGCTCTAAAGCTTCGTTCATCTCGCTATCACTGAGTAGAACAGGGGTTCCCAGAGTGCGTGCGCGGTAGTAAAGTTCGGCAACCTCTTCTATGTAAAGAGCTATATCGTAAGCTTCAGCCAAATCTTCTCCGGCCGCAAGAAGGCCGTGGTTGGCCATTAAGATGCAGCGGTCAGGGCCTAGGGCGGCAACCGTCTCCCGGGCCAGTTTTTCGGTGCCGAACGTGGCGTAGGGCGCAACCCTTATCTTTTTAGCCTGGGTGACCCCTATCAGATAGTGGCAGGCCGGTAGCGCTTCATGGAGAAGAGCAAAGGTTGTGGCAAAACGGGAGTGGGTGTGAACCACGGCATTAATTTCAGGGCGTGAATGGTAGAGTTCCAAGTGCATATGCCATTCGCTGGAGGGTCGCCGGCCCTCAAGGTGGCGGCCGCTAAAATCGAGCAGGCTGATGTCGTTGGGTGCAATCTCGTTATAGTTGACTCCGGAAGGTGAGATTGCGATCACACCTTCCGAGCGTAGGGCTATGCTTAAATTTCCCCCGGTGCCAGTAGTTAGGCGGTCGGTCAAGAGACGGCGACCGTAATCGGCAATTTTTTGGCGATGATGACAGTTCATAATTTTCTCTTATGGGCTCTCTTTTTGGGGGATTATTTTTCTGATTGAGAGGTTTATTCTGCCGATCACTTCATCTTGAACGGCCTGGCTGAAGATAAGATAGCGGATGTTTCCATGCGGTATATCAGTGAGATTGTGGGTGTGAAAATCAGCGTGTTTGAGGTCGGCTGAGGTGATCAGGGTCGGAATCTCCTCAGGTGCGGCCAGCATATAGGATATTCGACCTTTGTCGATCAGTTTGATGAGGATCGATTGGCACTTGGTAATAGTCTGGCTGCTCGGGGCAATCCGGGTTAGCAAATCATCAACGTAGGAACCGTATGAGAACGAGCTCATTTTCCCCATAATCAGAGTTTTGTCGGAGAAAACCTGCTGCAAGGTTTTGTAGGGAAGAAAAAGTTCTTTGAATTTTTTGCTGGTCAGGAGAACAACCGGCTGGTTCTGATAGATCGGCAGGCTGAATTTTGCAAACTTCTCACGTTCCGGTTTTTTGAACCAGCCGATTGAACAGTGTGGGTTGTCGGCATTCTTTATGGCTTTGATAATTCTAGCTGGTGGCAGAGATATGAAGACAACTTCGATCCCAGCGTCTTGAAAAATCTTGCGGCTTAGTTCGATGAGAAATCCTGCAGCCCTATCCTGTTTTGTAAAATAGTAGGGTGGCCGTTCAAAATAGGATACTGTTAAAGGGGTGCTACTGCTCTTTGAAGGCAGGAACAATAAGAGGATAAGAGAGATTAGGAAAAAATGGACGAGGTAAATTTTTTTCATTGGCCTTCTCCTCGTTTGCTGACCGTTTCGGATCCTCATCTACAGTTATGGCGCCTTTGGCAGAATTCTGAGAAGCTCATCCGGCATGGTTATGCTTTTGTGTTTGTTCATATCGAAGATGAGAAAAGTCACCTCAGCTTCGCAGACAATTTCATTACTATCTTTTTTGGTGATAAGCTGATCAATGATGCCGATTTTGTTATTGCGCACCTCCCGGAAACTGGTTTTTACAACCAGGATATCACCGGCAAAGGCCTCCTTGCGATAGCGGAGGTTTAAATTGACGACGGCAAAACCCAAGCCGCGTTTCACCATATCCCAGAGATCGACCCCTTCTCTCTCAACCTCATCGACTCGACCCCACTCCAAAAACTCGACATATTTGGCGTTGTTGACATGGCCCATGACATCGATATGGGTTGAACGAACTGTGATTTCCAGCATTTATAATCCTTAGCTATGGAGTTTAGGGTCGTTTTTCGGCCCGTCCGTAAGAGAGTTTCTTGTCAGTGAAGTGTTGTACACCTCAAAGGGCTTCTTCATTATCACCCCGAGGGCAATATGGTCAAAATGTTTTTTAGCCGCGAGGGGGGTGTTTGGGTTCCGGTTATACGAAAAATGCAGTCAGCTTATCCTCAATCTGTTGCTGGAGCTCTTTTTCGCAACCGTTTGGCAGTTCCCAGAGGTTGGCGCCAAATTTCAGGAGGCGTGAAAGGCTTAAAGGGATTTTAAGTTTATGAGCGGGTATACGGCAGGTGCCTGAAGTTATCTTTAGGGCTGGGTTGTTATTAAGTTCGGAGATTAAATTATCCCTTAACTGGATATAGTCATCTAAGTTATTGCTTAAAAAGTTAAACCCTTTTCGTTCGGTGATCTGGAGGGCCAGGTAACCGTCGAGGTGAAAATCGAGTTTTTGCCATAGGAGTTCGTGTTTTGCAATGAAGAGACTGCAATCTTGAATCATCTTTGAACTCTTGGCAATTTCATCAGTTTTGCTGGTCGGCTGGATTTTGAATGCATCTTCCAGGTGTTCACAGATTATAATCTGCACCATCTCTTTGTCCCAAGCGAGTAGGCGCATCAGGGGATTACGGCGGCTGGAGTAGTGGAAGGAGTCCATGCCCCGGCAGAGAGAGAGACAAAAGCTTTGTTCAGGTTCGGAAAGGTCAGCAAAGACCTGGGCCTCCCGGCAGAGAGCGTTTGCGCATTTAAATTGATAGCCGGTCAAGTGACGCAGATCACGGCCCTGATGGCGCAAGGGGTGTAAGAGGCAGCCAGCCTGTCTCTCCTGATCATCTAGAAACCCCAAACCCCAGCACTCCTCTCCCGATATTTCATGCGGGTTGGCCAGATTTTCTTGTAACTCTTTGCAGTTGCGTCGCAAAAGATTCTGTTTTTCTTCGATGGCGTCGAGAGGGTCGGCTTCGGGGTCGCGAATCGGCGGGCAGCAATAAAAGCAGCTTTTCTCGTGGTCGGGAAAGCAGAGTGAAGCGAGATTGAGCATAATGGGTGTGTTGTTTGTGAGTTATGTATAAAGGAGGTAGTATGATGCTTCTTACTCATAACCACTTTGGCATCAGTTTATCCGCTGTACATGACAGCCAAGATAAGGGCGGGTTTATCGGTGTTAGTGATAACCACGTGAGGGGCGGTCGATTTAAGGTAGAGGGCATCACCTAAAGAGAGAAGCTCCACTTTATCTTCAACCACAATTTTGACTTCGCCATCAATGACATAAATGAGCTCTTCTCCGTCATGGACCGAGGGGACTACATCCTTGGCTTTCTC
>JAGLOY010000177.1 GCA_023138735.1 Candidatus Aegiribacteria sp.
AAATACAGCAACCAGAACAGACTGGGAGGAAGTTATATTGACTATAATAACTTCGGAATTTCTGAAATTTATCCCCATTCCAGATATCGGAAATTGTTTTCTCATTTAAATTTCCTAGAACAAGATCGTAAAAAATGTGACATGGTGCGACATCACCTAAAGCTGTTATATCAATCGAAGTCAAAGGACTTAAACAGGTTCTATAAATATCCGTCATTTCTTCCCATTTAGCCCCTAAATATGCTTTAATATTAACGGAGGAAAATGTTGGTGGTAAAAGCAAATAATTCTTATGCATGGCGCCTAATTTTGCAATTACGCTCTTAACTTGGCGAGATAATTCTTCTGTATCTATGTTAGCAAAGTCTTCCGGCGATCGAACCATGGCTTTCCAATACTTATCAGAACTAATTCCAAACTCAGCCTTTAGGAATTTTGCATAAGATTTACCCATACTTTCAGTTAAAAAGTTCTGCATCTGAATTGTAACCCAATCAATTTTGTTGAGATCTAGATCATCAAGAAATAACTTCTCAAGTGATTCGTAATTGTCATTTGTTATCGTGTATATTAAACTGATAGTTGGTTTTTTTTTCCCCGCTTTTTCTCTTTCATCATACAGCGTTTCTATACCTTTGATAGCTCTTGCATAACTTCCCTTCCCTCGCTGGAGATCGTTAATATCTTGTGGACCATCTAGCGAAACTCTTATTGAATCAAATCCAGTTCGCACTAACATCGAGGCATTTTTAGCTAAGAGTGTTCCATTTGTAGGCGTATCAACAATTGAGCCCGTATTTTTGATCCTAATTATTAACTCTTCTAAGTACGGATATGTTAAAGGTTCTCCACCAAATAAGCTATAAAAGGGCTTTACAGAACTTAATTCTGATATAATCTTTTTTGCTAATTCGAAATCCATAACAGCGGGTTTCTTCCCTGACAAATCGTTCGAAGATGTACCCGTTTCTCCCCAAAAATAACACATTTTACATCTTAGATTACAGTTCTCGGTTAAGTGGAGCGTCACATTGCGTGGTAAAGACGAATATTTAAGCATAGAAAACCAAATAAATAATTCTATAAAGTGTTTTAACTGGTAAAAGCATGTGTATAATTTAAATAAATATGTTTAATCTCTTAAGACTATAAAGACTAATCTACAATGTTACTAAGTGATTTTGGTGGGTTAGCCGAAAAATATGTCTGAATAGAAGGAATATCTAGTTCACTTAAAGCAACATCATTCTTACACGATGCTACTAAGATACCATCCTGATTGAGCTGTTGTATTAAGATCAATCCACTACTATAACTAACCAAAATACGTTTTAGATTGCTTCCCGTTATCTCGCTAATAAGTTCTTGACCTATATATTTCAGAGCAGTACACATTCCGGATACAAGAGTTTGATCGATAAATCCCGTAATTGAAGGGGCGAGAGCAATTGGTAATCCTTCATTACTCACAACGATGAGATCGTTTATATTATCATTTTCACTACACAAATATTCTAAATATTCTGCTAAATCAGAATTCATGAACATAACCTTGGTTTTCGCTTGGAAAAATTTAACCAGAATATATTAAGAAATTTTGCTATATATGTCTTTGTGTTGAGAATAATTTTTAAAAATGAAATAGAATTTTCTCAGATTATGAAATTCAATTGATTAAATATATCGATTTTATATAATTCATAGCAAATTTTAATGTATTATTCTTGAATGCTCATTACATAGAGAGTGTGAAATTTCGTTTAAGGTTTAAATGTCATGATTTATTTTACTACTCAATAATAATTGAATATCTAATAGAATTTTAATCGTATAAGTGGGATTATTGTGAAGATTGAAAAATCAAGTCAAGATCTTGAAAATGAAGTTAT
>JAGLOY010000178.1 GCA_023138735.1 Candidatus Aegiribacteria sp.
TGGTAGCCGTCCATCACCGGCATCAGTATGTCGGATATGATCATGTCCACAGGGTTTTCCCGTAACTTCTCGAGCGCATCAGCCCCGTTTTCAGCAGATACAACCTCATAGCCCTTTCCCTTCAGTATAACCTCGAGCAGGTAGCGGCCCTCCTGCCTGTCGTCTACTACCAGAACCTTCTTCATACCTTAAGCCCCCCCTTTATATTCAAGCGGCAAAGTGAATGTAAACTCACTGCCCTTACCCAACACACTCTCGGCCCTGATGCTTCCGCCTAAAAGGTCCGCGATCTTCTGCGAAAGGTAGAGCCCCAGCCCGGTGCCCTCCTTTATCGGCATCCCTTTAGCCCGTATCCGGCCGAAGGCATTGAACAACGCTTTCATGTCCTCTCTTGCTATGCCGATGCCCGTGTCCCTGACCGATACCTCCACCACCCCGTCTCCCCTGGCAGCCTTGATCTCTACCTTCCCGCTGTCCGTGAACTTTACGGCATTACCCACCAGGTTCATGATGACCTGTTTTGTCCGCCACTCGTCGCCCCTGATGGAAAGCCTCCCGGGTGTCTCCAGGGACAGCCTGATATCTTCCACCATCCCTCCCTGGTTAAAGAGATTTATTTTTTTTGGCATGCGCATTACCCGGATAGCGTTCATCCGGCATGGAGATCACCCCGTATTCAATCTCCTCCTCTGGAAGGGGCAGAAATTTTCTCATGACCACTTTTGTGCCCTGCCCTACCTTTGATCTGATGGACAATTCGTCCACCGCCCTTTTAGCCGCATTTAAACCCACACCCAGGGAAAGGGATTCACTTGAATAGCCCTCCGCCATTACCTTTTTTATACTTCCAATACCCTGTCCTCTATCCCGGACAATGATCTCCAGACCTTTTTTATTGGCCGTTAACTGTAGAGCCACAGTGCCCCGGCCGGCGAACTTATGAGCATTTCCGGAAATCTCCGAGACAGCGAGGGCCACCTGAGCACAGTCCACCCTGTCAAATCCCATGCCGGAGGCCATCCCGGCAGCTCCAATCCCTGAAATCTATACACTTCTTTGATAGCCGATTTGAGGTCCCTGCTCGTTATAAAACCCTTCATATCAATACCGGAGGTAATCATAATCTGGGCAATATGCGGCATAATTCCACAATAGATGACTCTGAGAATAGAGGCAGGCGTCCGTAATTTCATTGACCACGATGGGAACCTCACCGCCGATCTTTTTCCGGCTGAAAGCAACTTTGGCTTCCTGTTTTGTCTTGTCTTTTTCCATTTTTTTCTCTTTTAATTCTTGTCTGAAATTTTTACTATTGCTGCAATCATTTTGTCAGAACATAAAATATTATAAAATAATTATTCCTTAAGCATAACCTCAAGCAGGTAGCGGATCTTCTGCCTGTCGTCTACTATAAGGACCTTCATCTCTATCCCTCTGATTGATTATGATTAATGTCAAGGATCGGCAGGATCTTTGACAAGTTATGCTTTGTAAAAAGCAGCAGGTGACTGTATACTGTCCATATCCCAAC
>JAGLOY010000179.1 GCA_023138735.1 Candidatus Aegiribacteria sp.
TTCAGACCGAGATAAAAGGACAGCCAGCAAGTGACTTTTTGGGATAATAGGAAATAAATGCATCTTACAATAGTTGCTTTAGGCTCTCGTGGAGATATCCAACCAGTTGTCGCCTTGGGTATTGGTTTAGTAAATACTGGGTATCAAGTGAGGATTGCCAGCTTTCAAACCTATGCTGATTTTATCAGGAGCAATGGCTTGGATTTTGCCCCTATTGAGGGAGATCCTCACCAGACACTACAGGGTCAAACTGGTCGGGCCTGGCAGGAGTCAGGCAAAGATCCGATCAAGTTTTTGACCATGCTCAGAAAATTAAATTCCCCCGAGCATCTTAGAAAAGCACTTGATGATGCTGTTGAAGCTTGTAAGGATTCTGATGCCATTCTCTACACTGCTCTTGGAGCAGCAGGATACCATGTAGCTGAGATGATGGGTGTGCCAAGGCTGTATCTTCTTCTGCAGCCGGTTTCCCGCACCCAAGAACAACCTTCTATTCTGATGCCCCAATGGAATCTGGGGGCAGGTTACAACAGGATTTCCCACCAGATTACTGAGCAGCTGATGTGGCAGACTCTCCGGGGCCCGGTAAATCGCTGGCGCCAGGAATCTCTGAAGCTGCCACCAGTCCCGTTCTGGGGACCATTTAATCTACTTTACAAGGATAAAGACCCATTTATTTATGGTTACAGCCAGCATGTTGTTCCCCGAACAATAGATATGCCGGACTGGCATCATACAACTGGATACTGGTTTCTTGAATCTCAAGGAGACTGGACCCCTCAACCCGAGTTGCTTGAATTCCTTTCAGTGAAACCAAA
The DNA here is from genome assembly GCA_023138735.1 of Candidatus Aegiribacteria sp. GTDB lineage: Bacteria > Fermentibacterota > Fermentibacteria > Fermentibacterales > JCC-6 > Aegiribacteria. The sequence goes on from JAGLOY010000179.1 coordinate 819, forward strand.
ACCTATTTATATCGGCTTTGGCAGCATGAGCGGTCACTCTGCCCGGAACCTGGCTAAATTAGCAATTGATGCAATCGGGGATACGAATCAAAGAGGGGTTTTAGTGGGTGGTTGGGCAGAAGCGCATGAGATTAGTAATCCTGATTATATATATTCTTGTGCCTCTATCCCCCACGATTGGCTCTTTCCCCGGATCTCCGCTGTGGTGCATCACGGCGGCGCAGGTACTACAGCTGCTGGTATCCGGGCTGGGGTACCAACCGTTGTTATACCATTTATGGGGGATCAACCCTATTGGGGACAGCGAATCTTTGAACTTGGCGTAGGCCCGCAGCCTGTTATGCGAAAAAACTTGACAGTAGATCTCTTGGCAGAAAGGATAAATCGTGCTCTTAAAGATCAATCTATTGTTAAGAAAGCAGCAGCCCTGGGTGAAAAAATCCGGGAAGAGAATGGCGTGGAAAAAGCAGTAGATTTGATAAGATATTATTTCGGGTCCAAACCTAAAGAGATCTGAACCATACCAAACGCCGACATTTTCGATCATTAAATTATGGCTTAATCTAGCAAGTCTGGAATTGAACATGAAAAATATCATCATCTTGATCGGCCCAATGAGTGTTGGGAAAAGCACAATTGCAAAGCTTATATCTTCAAAGCTGAGTATTCCTCGGTTTGAATTGGATGATGTGCGGCAGAGATTTTACACAGAAATTGGATATTCCGAGAGCCACGCTTCAAAAATTGTGGGTGAAAAAGGAATGAAGGAGCTGATTAAATACTGGAAACCATTTGAAGCATATGCGGTAGAACGGGCAATTGACGAGTTTGGAAATTGTGTGGTGGATTTTGGCGCGGGACATTCTGTTTATGAGGATCCGGAATTATTCGCCCGGGTAGAAAAGGTGCTTGAACCCATTAAGCATGTGATCTTGATCCTGCCCTCACCTGATCTGGACCGGTCAGTTGAAATTGTAAATCAACGATTCTCAGATTTGCTGGTAAGGGATGTTGGAAAAATTGACCATGAATTGCTTCAGCTGAACGAATTTTTTGTCAGGCATCCTTCAAATCACTTATTAGCAAAAAAGACGATTTACACAGAAGATAAAAAACCAGCTGAAATAGCGGATGAGATTATCAATTGGATCCAGGGGATTGATGAGGATAATGATAAAGATAAATCAATATGATTTATCACTGCGTTACAGTAACCCGGGCATGGGGTGATTTTCTAAACTCTCTTCGTAGACCAGTAGGATAACAATCACATATAAAGGTAGCTAACAAGCATCAATAACTTATCTTTGGGAAGTGACTGTTCGCGGCTGACGTTTTCGGGGCTTCTGCTGGTTTTCCGGTTTAGGAACCGTGTAGTCAAAATCCGACAGCGTTTTCTTCGGTAATTTTTCCTTCATAATCTTCTCGATTTTTTGCACCAAGACCAAATCATCCGGTGTCATGAAAGTATAAGCTTCCCCTGTTCTCTGGGCTCTTCCAGTACGGCCAATTCTGTGAATATAAGCGTCGGCGGTGGCCGGCATATCATAATTAATCACGTGTGAAATTCCATCAATATCCAACCCGCGAGATGCAATATCTGTGGCCACCATGATCTGATACTTGCCATTTTTGAATCCATTCAGGGCTTGGCGGCGCTGTCCCTGGGTCCGGTCGCCATGTAAGCTGGTAACCTTATATTTGGTTCGCTTGATTTTTTTGAGCAAATTTTGCGCCCGATGTTTTGTTCTGGTAAAGATTAATATTGATTTTGTATCTGTCTGATCAAGTATTCTAATCAGCAGCTGTTTTTTAAGGTGGTGGGGCACCGGAAACAAAGTATGGTCTACGGTATGGGCAGGCCGGACAATACCGATAGAAACCCGTTTTGGATTATTGGTTGTTTGAGATGCCAGCTGAACTATCTCTTGAGGAAAAGTTGCAGAAAACAACATGGTTTGCCGTTGTTTGGGTACCTGGCGGAGAATGCGTTTGATATCAGGCAAAAAACCCATATCAAGCATCCGGTCAGCCTCATCCAGCACTAAGGTTTCGATCGTCCCCAGATTGGCATGTTTGTTTTGCATATGATCTAAAAGTCGACCCGGGCAAGCCACGATTATTTCTGCCCCACGGCGCAAGGCTTCGATTTGAGGATTTGCTCCAACACCACCGTAAATAGCAACACTTCTTATCTTGGTCCCTGTGCTAAACAGTCCAATAGTTTGGTGAATTTGTTCAGCTAACTCCCGGGTTGGTGTGATGATCAATGCCCTGGTTCTTTTACCAGGAACTTTTAGCAATTTTTGCAGAATCGGCAGCACAAATGCTGCAGTCTTGCCCGTACCTGTCTGGGCGGTACCGATCAGGTCATGACCAGCCAATGCCAGGGGAATGGCTGAAGTCTGGATCGGGGTCGGTTTGATAAACCCGGCCCGTTTAATGGCAGCATTTAAGCGTGAATCAAGATTGAACTGAGTAAAGCTCATAAATAAATCCTTCTATTCAGATGTCTAAAAGTTACCAGGGGAATCAAGGGGTGTTTAATTGTAATTTCGGCAACGACAGCTGAGGTAATGGTCAAACGGGCTTGATACTACCTGATTGAAGATAGCTTGTCAAGCATAATACACCAACTCTCAGAGCCCATCGTCTTTACTCGAGACAGGTTTGCCGAAGGGCTCAATGAGCTGAAATGTTTGTGGTGTTAACAGAATATGCCAACTCTCAGAGCCCTTCGATTACACTCAGGACAGGCGTAGTCGAAGAGGTGGAACTAGTGAAAACGCCATTTCGACT
>JAGLOY010000018.1 GCA_023138735.1 Candidatus Aegiribacteria sp.
GTATTGTTGAGGCTGAAAAACTGTATCCTGTTCAGCTAATGTTAAAGCAGAATTAGTTAATGAATAAAAACACCTAACAACTCATTCCACATGACCAATTTCGCGGTTTTGCCGCTCATTGTCAGGTGAATTCGGATGTTAGACTTCTCTCCAGTACATTCCGGCATTGAGTACAAGACCGAAAAGAAACAGTACTGTCACGAGCTGGCTGCCGCCGTAGCTGATAAGCGGAAGCGGGAGACCGGTTACAGGCATAATTCCCAGGGTCATTCCGACATTCACGAAAACGTGTATCGCGATATAGGCCCCTGCTCCGGCTGCTACCAGGGAATTGAACGGATTAACGGACTTCCTCGCGGCAATGATCACTCTCCAGAATAGTATGAAGAAAGCTGTAAGCAGTATCAGGCATCCTATGAAACCGGTCTCTTCAGCCCAGACGGAGAAAACAAAATCTGTGTGCCTTGCAGGGAGGAAAGCAAGCTCCTTCTGTGCGCCCTGAAGAAATCCCTGACCGGAGAGTCCGCCGGAACCAACGGCAACTTCAGACTGTATGATGTTCCATCCGGAACCGTGCGGATCGTTTGAGGGATTCAGGAATGTAATGAGTCTCGATTGCTGATAGGGCTTGAGCATGTTCCAGGCCATCGGAGTAAGAGCAGCAACAATAGAATTACCTCCCATGAATGCTATCCACATGGGTACCGGATACTTACGCCTGTAGAGAATTATCGTGAGAATAATCATGAAACCAAGCCACAGCAGAATGTTCATCGAGGATACTGCGGCCAGAATCGGACTTACCAGCAGTATTATCCAGCCGAGACCGTAGCCTGCCCAGACGAACATTGCCAGCACGATAAGCAGCATTGAAACCGCCGTACCAAGATCAGGCTGGATTGCAGTCAGAACAACCGCCGGGAATACAGTCAGAAATATCAGAACCTCTCCGAATTTTCTTGGTCTAACTTTCTGGGATGCGAGCCACCAGGCTGTCATCATTATCAGCCCTGCTTTGGCAATTTCCGACGGCTGGAGATGAACGGGACCAATTGACAACCATCTGTCCGCGGGGCCACTTCCTATAAAAAGCGTCACAAGAAGAAGCAGGCAAATGAATGCATAAGCAATAGGTGATATTTCCTCCAGTCTTCTGAGGGAGATAATGGTTCCCACAAAAAACGCGATCAAACCGATTATGGCCCAGGTAACCTGTTTCCCGAACAAACCGCTTTCGGAAATAACCGTTGAAGCGGAGTAAACAGCAGCAAGGCCTATCAGGAAGAGCACCAGAAGTGCAATCAGAAATACTACATCGGGTCGGTCTCTACCTATCAGATCAATCACTCCCCTCGAAATAGCTCAGAAGTATATCCCTTGCTACAGGTCCCGCAACTGATCCGCCATGTCCGCCATGTTCGATAATAACGCATATGACAACAGGCTCAGGTTCACGCGTAAAACCCACAACAATTGCGTGATCTTCACCGAAGCATTCTGCAGTTCCTGTTTTCCCCCAGAAATCCCAGGGGAATTCCGCAAACACTTCGTGCAGTGTTCCCCTCCTGGACATTACGACCTGCCGCATTCCCTCTGTTACTACATCGAAAGCGGTATCATCGCATGCTTCCAGCGGGAAGAAGGGTTCTCTCTCTTCTTCCTGTAAAATCATACGCGGCAGAGGCATCTGTCCCCTGGAAGCGATTACTCCGGTCATTGCCGCCATCTGCAAAGGAGTGGCAAGAAGCTCCCCCTGGCCGATTGAAATATTGAGAAGATTACCCAATCCCCAGCCATCAGATCCGTAGGTGCTGTTGAGGTAGTCCGAATCCGGTACAAGACCGCTTCTTTCATCCGTAAGGATTTCCGTAAGACGTGAACCCAGACCGAAGTATTCTGCATATTCGGCAAGCTCATCAAGTGACCCCAGCTGCGACGTTCGGTAGAAGAATACATCGCACGATCGCGCCAGTGATGAGATGATACTCAGCCTTCCGTGGGCAGTCCAGCATCCGAATTCAGTGTCCCCGAGAGTAAGTGAGCCGTAACATGGCGCAGGCAAGGTATTCTCGCTGATCAGACCCTCAGCGAGAAGCCAGTAGCTAGTTACTATCTTGAAGGTGGAAGCAGGCGGGTAGGATGCTGTCCATGCTCTGCAGTACAGCGGATTCGCTGGATTCTGCAGAAGTGCATCCCACTCATCCTGGGATATTCCCCTTGAAAACATGTTTGGATCGAACGAAGGAGAAGAGACCGCACAGAGAATTTCTCCGGTCATATAATCGATGACAACTGCGGCACCGGGCAGTGCAGTTTTCTCCAGGAGTTCAAGAGCTGTTCTCTGAAGCTCCGCGTCAATGGTAATAACAACGTTCGTTCCGGGTACAGGCTCATCGGAACCCGTTCCCCTGTATTCCTCAACGACTCTCCCCATTGCATCCACGACTTCACGGTGCAATCCCGGGCTTCCGCGAAGTGTTTCGTTCAGGTTGAGTTCGATTCCGGTTCTCCCCGTTATTTCTCCTCTGAAGGATTCAGGATCGTCCGAGAGTCCAACGTATCCGATGATATG
>JAGLOY010000180.1 GCA_023138735.1 Candidatus Aegiribacteria sp.
ATATGGAAACACACTGCGGAAGAGTATATAAATATTCTTTCTCAACACAAGAAACCAACAAATAAAATTATATCTCAAGTAGCAATACACCCATTTTTCGGATCTGGAAAAGTTAAGGACGATATATCCCTGGAAGAGTTGAAGGGCCTTTATTTAGACTATGAGATCCTTTGTGTGGGAGAGACCCTGGTTGATTTTATATCTACAAAACAATCCTCATCACTTAGAAATGCTGATGAATTCCACCGATTCTTAGGCGGACAACCTGCCAATGTTGCAGTCTACGCAGCAAAACTAGGCTCAAGATCAGCAGTTCTTTCCAAAATCAGCCATGATCGCTTCGGAGAATTCCTCGAACAATCTCTTCAATATCACGGTGTTAACACCACATATTTATTAAAAACCAACGATCTTCCTTCAACTTCAGTTTTTATCACCAGAACAACCGGAGTGCCAGATTTCCAGGTAAACAGGGGAGCGGATTCACTTCTATCTATTCAAGAAACACCAGAAGAACTTATCAAAAACTCAAAAATTGTCCACACTTCCTGTTTTGCTCTCTCACGTGAACCCGCACGGTCAGCAATCAGGAGGGCACTTCGACTCGCAAAAAGACATAAAAAAATAGTTACTCTTGATCCAAATTACAATCCCAGGATTTGGCCTGATAAAGAAGAAGCTTGGGAAGTGATATCTCAAATTATGCCCTATATCACAATTATCAAACCATCTCTAAATGATGCGCGTTTGTTATTTGATCCAAACATGAGTGAAACCGAATTAGAGGCTGCTTGTATGGATCGATTTCATGAACTGGGTGCCCAGATTGTTATCGTGACTCGCAGCGGAGGAATTGTTACTATCTCAGATGGGAAAAAGGTTGACCGGGTTGGCCCGTTACCCCTGGTGGAAGTTGATAGTGCCATCGGTGGCAGTGATGCGTTCTGGGGTGGTTTACTTGTTGCTCATCTTGATGGAAAAACCTGGAAAGAAGCAGTTTGCTTTGCTCATCATGTTGCTGCATTAAAATTGCAAAGTGTTGGTCATGTCAAAAAGTTTATTAACAAAGAACTGCTTTATAATCAAGCACAAGATACAATAAGTAAACTTTAGAAAAAGGAGGAAAGCATGTCTTGGAAAATTGCATTTCTATCCATTCATGGAGATCCTCTTGCGCGGTTGGGAGGGACACATCACGGGGGACAGAATGTATATGTTAAGGAACTCTCTCGTTATCTGGGTGCTTATGGAATATCTATAGATGTCTACTCACGTTGGGAGAATAATGAACAACCCGGTGAGGAGAATTATTCCAGAGGGACTCAGGTCATTCGCATACCGGTTGGTCCACCTGAATCCATTCAAAAAGAGGAGATTGTTCCACTGCTAGGCGATATTGCGTCCTGGATTCCAGATTATCAAATTAAACAAGGACAGCAATATAACCTGGTACACAGCCATTATTATTTTAGCGGGGCAGTCGGAATCCACCTGAAGAATACATGGGGAATACCTTTGGTGCACACTTTCCACTCCCTAGGAGCTGTGAAAGGAGAAACTCTTGGTATCAATGACAGCAGCCCTGAAGCCAGGTTTGAAATTGAAAAGAAAATCTGCCACGCCGCGGATAGAATTATCGCAACGGCACCACAAGAAAAAGTTGATTTAGTTGAGTATTATCAAACTGATCCCGCGAAGATTACCATCATACCTTGTGGAGTGAATCTAGATCTCTTTCAAACATTACCACAGGATGACTCCAGAACAGAAATTGCCTTCTCTCTAGATGATTTTTTGATCACATACGTCGGAAGATTGGAAGAAAGAAAAGGAATTGATACATTGCTGAAGGCTATCTTCCTGGCAGAAGACCCATCGATCCAGGTAGTAATCGTTGGCGGTCCTCCAACGGATAAACCCTTCCTTAGTTGGGCAGAGCTATCAAAGGATCCATTTAAGAAATACATGGCAATGATAGATGAGTATGGAATTGAAAAACAGGTCACTTTCACTGGAGGAAAATCTCAGGATCAATTATCAAAATATTATA
>JAGLOY010000181.1 GCA_023138735.1 Candidatus Aegiribacteria sp.
CAACAAGATGGAAATGGCAGCTGAAACTGGGCTATCTCTACCTTTTCACACCCGGTATCAGGCTGCGAAGTTATTCAATAACGTCCACATTCGCAAGAGACATCACCGATCATCTGAAATTCACCATCGGCTACAGCCTCGAGTACGAGAAGTACAACGAATGGGCGGACAGCAGTTTCACCACTACCGACTGGCGGACAACTTCCAGTATTACATCAACTCTTTCGCACGATACAAGAAGTCCCCTGCTTGATCCTCTGCGGGGACACTGGATGATGGTGGGGGGTAAACTGTCAGGAGGGTTTCTCGGCGGCAGTGATTACTACAGTGCCTTCACTGAAGGAAGGCTCTACTTTCCGCTGAATGAAGATTTTATTCTGGCCTCCCGCCTGAAGCTCGGGGGTTCATTTCCCTACGGTGATGATACTACCGTACCTCCGGACCACAGATTCTACCTTGGAGGAGGAACAACTGTCCGGGGTTATCCCTTCAATTCGCTTGGCCCCAAAGATGATGAAGGAAACCCTATTGGTGGTCGGCTTGAGGTGCTCGGAAATTTCGAGATTCGGACCAGAGTAGCAGGAAATCTTGGAATTGTCCTGTTCGCGGATGCTGGAGGGCTCTGGAACTCATTGGACGAAGTGGATTTTGAAACTGCAGGATTTGGAACTGGAGTCGGACTTCGCTACCATACAGTATTCGGTCCACTGAGGCTTGATTACGGGTTTGCGCCAACCTGGAGAAATTCCCTCAAGAGAGGAAAAATATATATCGGATTAGGTCATGCTTTCTAAGGTTTCACTAGTATGAAAAGAACCGCGCTGTGGATCCGGTCATCTCTTCTCGGTCTGTTCCTTCTGATCGCATCATTCTACCTGCTTCTGGCAACAGGATTTCTTGGTGAGACGGTCGGAAAGGTTACCGGCATGATTGTGTCGGATGAAATTACGCAGATCAGTTTCAGAGGTCTGCGTACGGATATCTTCTGGAATACAAGGGCCGATTCTGTAATTATAACTGATTATAGTGGTTTGAAAATAGTAATCTGCGGTACTGACATACAGGGAAGCCTGCTGGACTTCCTTGTTAACAGGCATATCGACTATATCCTGGTAGAGAGACTGGATATAGATCTTCCACTTGAAGTTGCAGACGAAGATACTGTTCCGATTTTACTGAGTGAAATTCTTAGCAATATCGATATGGGAATTGCTACAGGTACGAATGGACTTATTCTGGAGTACGGAAGGATCACCGATCCATTTGGTGTAATCCTTGATTCCATGTATCTTGACGCTGTTATCAAGCGGGAATCAGCTGTTACTGTAGATGTGAATTCAGCGCGAGTTGAACTTCCGGGTTTCGGGCAGATCCTCGGGAACGGTCCGCTCAAGCTTATTGATGGTGATGTAATTACTGAAGGTTTTACCGGGATTGCTCATCCAGGGTCATTACTGGTTTCCGGAACACTGTCGGGTTCAGACGAAACCCTTGACCTTGAAATCTCTGGAAGTGTCGGCACCTCATCGTTCGATATTCCTGTTGACCTGTCGGTTCTTCTTGAGGGCAGCCTGAAAGGGAAGCTGTCGGATCCTCAGGTGGATCTGGCGCTTTCCAGTGGAAGGGCGGTTTTATTCGGTAATGAAGCGTCATTTGAAGTGGATACCCTTACTGCTGATCTTCAGAATATCACTGTAAGGAAGCTTTGTCTAGCAACTGCTGCCGCCGAATTGAACTTTGATGGCGCGATAGATATTCAATCTCTTAGATGGAATGCAGAATTCCGCTTGAATATGTCAAATACAGATATCTCTGATTATTTCCGGCAGATTTCAGCTACAGATATTACCGGCTGGGTTTCCTCCGAATGCAGTGGAATCGGATCATCGGATCTAAACGGTACAGCGACCATTGATCTTGTTGCATCCTCCTCTGAAATAGTTGATGTCTCAACGCTCCATATTGACGCTGTTCTTTCAGATAACTCCTTTAACCTTGTTGGATCGGTTAACAGCGGCAGTGGGAGTATTTCATTGAAAGGCAATGGATATCTGGGACCGGGATGGACTCCGGAATCCTGGACAATACAGGCTGACGGTGATATCAGGAATCTTTCCTTTCTTCGGGAATTTGATATAGGTGAGTACCCCGATATTGCATCCGCATATTTCTCATTAAGCGGAAGCGGTACACCTTTCGGCATGAATATCCAGGGTAATGCAGGCGTAAGCGAGCTTGAAATGGATGGAATTATCGCTGAACATGCATCGTTCAACGGCTCTCTGAATTTCTCCACGAGGAATACTATTGCGGGAATTCCATTCGGGATGAATCTCGACGGCAATGTTGAAGTCCTTGGCTTCGGAGCGGAGGGAATCGCGGTAGATACGGCATCTATAGAGGGAACTTTCAATATATCTGGCCGCAGCCGGACACTTGATGCCTCTCTCCTGATTGACAGCCTCAGAATTATCTCGGACGTATTTCACGCAGCGGC
>JAGLOY010000182.1 GCA_023138735.1 Candidatus Aegiribacteria sp.
ATTCCTTTTTACATTCTATCTGCTTCTTGTACCGGAGCACGCATTCCTGGATCTTGATCTCAGAGTTGGTCAGACTCTTGAACATGATCTTGTGGCTACTGTGGATTTTGATCTGCCTTATCATGAAGAGGATTTACTGGAAATCCAGGCAGCAACAAGATCTTCAGTTCCAATCCACCTTGAATTCGATTACAGTGTCTGGAGTACACTGAGAGAAGAACTTTACTCTGTTTTACTGCAATCAACGAGTGATTCCTCATTCACCAATGGAATGCTCTACGAATTGTTATCAATGTACGAAGTCGGAGTATTTGACCTGACGGATGTCAGGGTGAACTACGAAGGAGAGCTGGCAGTTCTCCTTAGCAAATCCGAGACAATTGACTGTCAGCTCTTCGATCTGTACGAAATGAAGGATATAAGAGATATTCTGGCTCTTAATCTAAGTCGGTGGAACCTCGCCAATGAAGAACTGCTCGAAATAACCGCACTCCTTGAGCCTAATCTTATTCCTGAAGATTCGTCCAGAAATGCCAGTGCTGATGCTGCTGTTGCGGGTCTGAGCAATATTGACACAACCATCACGGCCGGCAGCATCCTGCTTGAAGCAGACAAACCCGTGACAACGAGAACCATTGAGTATATCAGTCAACTTGAAAGTGTATCTGTTGAATATCATGGGTTAACACATCTGGCTGGATTGATGCTGCTTGTTTCGGTTATTCTGGCAATTGCAATATTCTATGTTCATGACATCATGCCGGAGACATGGAGAGCGGCCAACCGATTCCTCCTTCTGGGAGTAATCTGGATAATATCTCTCGCGGCAACAGGAGTTCTCTGGCTGGCGATGAGGGAAACTACCGGATATCCGTATGCAACACTCATCACATTCGGGGCAGCCATGACGAGTATATTTTTTCACAGACGTCATGCAGTCTTCTTCACATTCATGTTCTCTCTGATTCTTGGTGTGGTGCATCCTCATCCATTTTCAATCGTATTGATCTCCTCGGTATCAGGTCTTCTTGCAGCAATGACCGCATGGGATGTCCGCAGGAGAAGCAGCATTCCCACTGCAATTGGTTTCTCAACCATAGGCGGGATCAGCATATATCTTCTTCTGTACATGTTGAATGCATCACCTGAGACGAATTCCGTTGTTGAATCCATTCTTGGGTTACTGCTTGCCCCTGTTATTGGAATTGGAGCTGCCAGCGCGCTTCTATTCCTGTTTGAAAAGGTATTTGGAGTATATACTGTTCTGGCAATAGATGAAGCCAACAGAACGGATCACCCCCTTCTTAAGGAAATGAGGGATCTGGCTCCTGGTACATGGAGTCATTCTCAAATAGTCTCTGAGCTCGCTGGCCGTGCTGCGGCAGCAATTGGCGCCTGGGAATCTCTTGCATCTGCTGGAGGCTATTTTCATGATGTTGGCAAAATAAGTTCTCCTGAGCTTTTCATTGAGAATCAAAGAAACATGCCCAATCCTCACGACAGCATGAATCCATGGGAGAGTGCAAAAAGGATAATCGCTCACGTCCGAATAGGGGTTTCGCTTGCGGAAAAAGCCAAACTGCCAAGGGCTGTGATTGATATCATCCAGCAACATCATGGCTCAAGCCTGGCAAAGTATTTCTACAACAAGGCAATCACGGAATCCATTGATCCAGATTCTATTCTTGACAGTGAATTCCGTTATCCCGGACCCCGACCAGCGACCATTGAAGCCGCACTTGTCCTGCTTGCTGATCAGGTAGCATCTGCAACAAAAAATCTTGCTGATCCTGAGAACCTCACGGATATCATCACCAGTATAATCGACGAGAAAGATCTTGAGGGACAACTGGATGATTGCCACCTTACCAGAAGAAACCTGAAGACAATTGCGAGTGAGTTCATCTCCGTTCTTGAAAATAAATTCTATAAGAGAGTAAAAAATTACCCCTCGGGAAATTTGAATAATGGAAATTAACATTCTTCTTGACAATTCCGCTTTAAGGCAGGAAAGGATCGAATATCTTCTTGATGGTCTTCTGGACGGGAATGTGGAGATCGTCATTGCAGATCCCGGATATATAAGAGTGCTAAACATGAAACACAGGCATATTGACAGATCTACGGATGTGCTGTCCTTTGATCTGGCAGATTCCGATGAAGAACGACCGGATGGT
>JAGLOY010000183.1 GCA_023138735.1 Candidatus Aegiribacteria sp.
GTGTGGGATCTGACAGCACCATGGCGTCGCTTTTGATATTTTTATGTATTTTTATGCTTGTTGGCAGAGATGACCTGAGCAACGCGAGCGTCTCTTTGACAATAAGGTCCATATGAACCGGTCTGAGTTTGTGTTTGGTTTGGCGGCTGAAGATAAGAATCTGCTGAACAAGGTCTTTGGCCCGTATACCGGCTTCAAGAATCTCCAGAAGATTGCCGTGCAACAAAGAACCCTCTTTGGTCTCGTCCAGAGACAACTCTGTATAGCCGATAATCGAGAAAAGAATATTATTGAAATCATGGGCTATCCCTCCGGTCAAAGTTCCAATGGCCTCCATCTTCTGGGACTGTCTCAACGATTCCTCAAGGAATTTTTGATTTGTAATATTGCGAGCAATGACCTGAAGGGCTGGTTTCCCCTCAAGGGTCATCGGCAATGTTACAATATCCAAGTGAATTATATCTCTATCTTTACCAGTGAACGTTTTTTCAAAACGAGTCAAATTCTCTCCGTTTTTTACATCATCTCCCGAGCCCGGACGGATGTCTTGAGGTAAATCTGAAGCCGTTCTATCAGAAATCGTCTTCTCAAAAAGGTCGTATGAAACTTTTTCCAGTATTTTCTTCATACTATGGTTGGCAAATATTACTTTGCCTTCACGCTGTATGGCAATCCCATCGGGCGAATGATGAACCAGGCGGCGGTATCTGTTTTCACTTTCCAGAAGTGATTTGGTCCGCTCTTCAACCAGATGTTCCAGCTCCTCTTGATGTTTCCGGTTTTGATCCTCCAGAGTTTTGATTTTTAAAGCATTCCTGACTGTTTTGAGGATAGAGTCCCTGCGAATCGGTTTGTACAGATAGTCGAATGCTCCGGCACGCAATGATTCAGATGCTGTGTCAACGGTCGGCTTGCCGGTCATCATGACTACTTGTGTATACGGCGAAATCTTTCGGATGGCTTTCAGCAGATCCACACCCGTAGTTCGCGGAAGAATGATATCGGAGACCACTAAATCAAAATCTTCCTGCCCTAATAGTTCAATAGCTTTGTCGGCATCCTCTGCCACCTGCACATCATGTTTATCTTTTCTGAGAAATTCACTTAAAGTGATACGGATACTCTCTTCATCATCGACAACCAGGATTTTTCCCATTATTCGTCTCCTTATATGCGCCCCCTTTTCGCCAAATCATACAGACAATGAAACATAACCTACATCGGAAGTCAACCGGCATGTGGCCGTTTCCTCTCCAATAACAATCTGAAAAAGCAGGAACATAACATCTATATTTTCTTGACAAAAAAAGGAGGTTTTGCAATAAAAGATTATAAATTATGAAGATTATCGCCGGACTTCAAACTGCTGGAAGTAGACAGCCAGGCCGCAAAACTACTTGGGCTCGACTGGAGAAGAATACCACATCTTGCATAAGGAATCTAAATGCTTAAAAGTTTAAAATACCAGAAAATTTTACAAAGGGCTGCTTTCGAAAAGAAAAGGTCTTCCATTGAAGACACTTTGAAGAAATTATATATGGAAACTGATTCATTATGGGAAAAACCAAATAAAATAAAAGAGATATTTAACCATCAGGGTTGTTTATAATAGTAGTTATAAGTTCTGGATGAATACGGAAATTCGGACAGTTCCTTAAAGGTCAGACATCCGGGTTCTTCATACAAGATC
>JAGLOY010000184.1 GCA_023138735.1 Candidatus Aegiribacteria sp.
ACATACACAGTCTCTGCCCATTCTACTGACTTATCATCATCTTCTTCCTTCGGCAGTTCCTTCCAGTGTCTTCCTGTTAATGCCTTTATGCTTTCTGCCACTGCCGCGTTTTTATCCAAACTTATGTAATACTCTATATCCTCTTCATTGCATAACCTGAATATTTTGTTCTGATGCGATGCTGAATCACTTCTATATTTCTTTATCTTTTTCCCAGCAGTTTTTGCCTGTCTGACTGCTTTCTCTAATTGTTTATATATTCCTGTTTGCGGACTTACATTGCCTCTGCGAAAATCTTCTGTATTTATTACTCCTAATTCTGCTATGCATCCGATTAACCCGCTATGCTGCCGTTTCCCCTGATATGAATATGCAGCGCTATTCTTATTGCTGTCGGAATATGTTGCATCATTATCATATGTAAATTCTTCTTCTTCCGATTCTCTCATTGATTTGATTGCCATCATCTCATTTATTATCCGATTCTTTTCGTTATTTCGTTTATTATTTATGAAGTTTGTATATGCATCCGCTCCCGCTATCTGCCTCCAGCCCAGGCTATCCACAAATCCTTTATCCGCTCTTAACGTCTCTATATCTTCTATCCTGTCTCCTCCTGCTATCCTTGTCATTGCTCCTGCCATAATCTTTTCATATGCGCCTATCTCCCGATTGCTTTTCTTCTTATCCCCATATACCTCATTAACCATTTCTTCTAATCCAAAATGCTCCATGCAATGACCTACCCAGCTTAGTCCCATCTTTCCCGTTACCCCTTCTTTAGTCCTTCTTAATTTGACTTGCGACATCTTTTTTGTTAATAGCATTTCTATCTCCGTTTTTTCACCCATTGGGTGATGCTCTGTTTTTGCTATTATACCAGCGAAGGCTGCTTCTTTCTAACCTTTTTTTAGGCTTCTATGTAGGTTTTAGGGGCTATACCCAAATTCCTATTTAGACCAGCAAATACAGGGATCTAAAGAGAATTCGGGATTAGTTTTTACCTAATCTACTTACTTCTGCCAAGAATTATCTTTCAAGTCCCTATCATTCTATCAAAGAACGTTTTATTTCGGAGTTTTCCAATTACAGACACACCTCTCCCGTATATGCTCTATATAACCAGATTTGTTTCTTAATAATTAGCACATCATTATCAGCTGCGATTTACAGTTTCTAAATAGTTCAAATGTTTCCTTTGTTACATTAGTGATATTGCAGTAAAATTGTCTTCCTGTTTTGATTATTTTTCCGCATACATTGATAAATTGATACCGCATTCTCTTTAGTGTCCACTGTTTTGCTGATCCTCCTAAATAAAACAACTTCATAATTTGCGCAATATTGTGGGCAATAATTCCCATTAAAAAATATCCCCGATTCTTTTCAAACTCATGACTCGGCGCATAGTCACATCCCAATCCTGCCTTAATTTCTTTATTGATCTGCTCTATAGTTCCCATTCGCCCGTTATGTATCTCCAGCCACTCCATTGCATTAATCTCATTATTATTCGTTCCTATCGCATGATAACAAAA
>JAGLOY010000185.1 GCA_023138735.1 Candidatus Aegiribacteria sp.
AAAGCGATGGCTAGAACAAAGGACATGAAATTTGCTCCTTCAAGTATTTGTGTTCCTCCTGGTAATGGCTTCACAAAATCTAAATTATTAAGCTGATTTAAAGCACTTAGGGCGAGCCAAATAAAAAATGCTAAGACCGGACCATTTAATAAGTATTTTGTTAATTCTCCCCAATATTCACTTGCATACTTCTGTCCTCCTGGAAAAGCCATCATAAGAAATGCAAGCGGCGATAAAGCTACATAAATCCATAAATATATAACCCTCATCACAAAGACAATCAAAATAGCCAACATGGTTATTAGGGCAATGATAGAAAAAATAGTAGCTAGAACATAGGCTATACTAAGACTTCTTAAAGCAGCTGCGTCCGTAACGCCCGTGGCATTATCAAGAATCGTAAGATATTGATCAATTTGTAAAAAAGCTACAAAATTACCTCCTCCTTGAGAAAAAGAATCTACAAAAGTAAGCATCACGATTTGTGAACCATCTATTAAAATACCAACTATAATACGGGAGAAATTAATAAGTACCGCCATGATAACGACCTTAGGCAACCAACGCTTCATAGAATAATTTTCCAAACGTAAAATAGAAGCGAAGGCAATCATTAATAAAACTAAAATGAAAAGCATATTACAAAAATCCCGAACGATCTTCCATGCCTCTACAATCTGAGGCTGACTAATAAACTCATTATATTTAGCTATACTAATAATAGAATTAATTACTAAACCAACCAAAGTACCAGCTACACTTACAGCAATTTGGGCAATATTTCCTAATGTTATATCAACAAAATCCTTCATATTAAGGGCATAAGAAAATTTTGCAAACAAAAAAGATGTTGTTATTAAAAACAATATTAAAATAAATTGATTTTTTTTATTATTCTTAAACTTCATTACTCGAAAAATGAGTTAATAAAAGATTTAATAGCGTTAATAATCAAAGACACAGTAACCTCAAATGAATTTGTTATAACAACTATTATCACAAGTGCTGCTACAATAATTAACAACAAAAATAAATCCAAAATAACCAACAACATCCCCTCTCCCCATTTCAATCCATAATTCATCATCTTCCCGCCTTCACCTAATTTTTTTTCTGTTCCTGCTGTCCATTCCTCCCCTAAGGCACAAACCATTTTAGGAAAAATGAGGTGACCAAAGGCATGTATATTTACCCATAAAAGACCAGGAAGGAATCCAATAACTGAAAAAGTTGTCAGCCAGGCCGATTGAAGCATCCGAGCACTCCCCATCCTACTTGCTTTTCCCGGAATATCTTTTACTTTATCTATCGCTTCCTGCCCTTTAGCTACAACATCAAGTGCTTTAGAACCTTTATGCATCGCCTTAGCTCCAGACCTAGTCAATCCACCACCTTTTTTACCCTCTTTTTCTCGCTTATCTACTTTGTCATTTAATTTATCCCCTAATTGTTCCATTCCCGTAGACATTCTTCTCGCTCTATGCTTTTCCTGTTTTAAATTCCCTTCTTCGCTTTGATTATTGTCACTCTGAATTGGATTATTTTCAGCAGATTTCAATTTCTCTCCTCTCAACAAAGCTTCATAATTTAGGTTATTATTATCAATTTCTGTATTTGCTGGCATGTTTTTTCTATTTATCTTATTTATCCCTTTAGCTATTGCTTTCATTAACTGTAATTATTCCACTAAACGGTTCGTAATCACTACCGTCAGTTTCATATGGGCAAGGATCTTCATCTTCTCCATTATTACACCAACCCCAATTATCTTTTATTTTAATACTAGGAGTAACTTCACATCTACTACCACCCACTGGACAATCAATAGAACCAAACTCTTCATCTTTCGCTTTTAAGTCCCAATAAGAATAAAGGTGGTAAAAAGAATGGGGATTATTCATATTGACACGGTCTCTCATTTCAATTCCAGAAATAACTGTACTTTCACCATCTCCCCAATTTATACTAATCATCGTTAAGGGTAATTGTTGACTATCAAGATTACTTGTAAAGGTAAGATTAACAAAACCAGTATTAGTAATAGTTACACCTGATGTTTGATTATTAATTTTTATATTAGCAGAATCAATGACTGGTGGAATTCCGCAATAGTCTGGGCCATTAAAAATTAAAGGTTCGATTGGCTCTGGTCGTCCTGCTGGTGGACATATCAGCTCAGGTGGAGACCAATCTTCTCCATAAGTAAGACCATAACGACCTATATCAAGACAATGACTGCCTGGGCAATTACCTATACTACAGGGCGAATTTGAAATACTACATCTAGCCTCATCATCAGGATAATTCCAAGCATCAGCTATTTCCACGGGCGGAGACCAT
>JAGLOY010000186.1 GCA_023138735.1 Candidatus Aegiribacteria sp.
CCTTGCCCTGGCCCCACGTTCCAACAATATATCGCAAAAACCGATTTTTATAGTCGGCATGCCTCGCTCCGGCACAACTCTGGTAGAACATATATTAAGTGCCCACCCCGACGTCGAGGGCATCGGAGAAAAAACATATATCGGGAATATGGCGAAAAATATTGCCTCTGAAATCGGCTCAGTAACTTTTTTTCCGCAATGTATATCTGAGATCAACCGTAATCAACTTTCACAGTTTGCCAAGGAGCAGGAAGAACATCTCCAGGAATTTTCCTGCACCGCCAAGCGCATAAGTAACAAACTACCGGAAAATTTCTTTTATCTAGGCCTAATCAGTCTAATTTTCCCCAAAGCCCGCATCATCCACTGCCAACGCCGCCCGAGTGACACTATCATCTCGATCTTTCTACAGAACTTTATCGACCCTTTAGATTTCAGCCACAAAATCGAGAACATTATATCCTATTATCATGAATACCTGCGCCTGATGAATCACTGGCGCCAAGTTATAGACCTTGAAATTTTAGAGATAGGTTACGAAGAACTGGTTTTGGAACAAGAACAAGGTAGCCGCCAACTCCTAAAATTTATCGATCTTGAGTGGAATCCCGCCTGCCTGGATTTCCATCGCCAACAACGCCTGGTTCTGACCGCCAGTCGGGATCAACTCAAACGCCCGATTTACAAATCATCACTTAATAGATGGCGTAACTACGAAAAACAACTATCACCCTGGCTTACAGAATTAAACCAACTCAATAAAATCACTGGCTACTAAAAGCCGATATATTAATTATGCACAAAAGCCCCCCAAAACATAAACAGGCTGAAATTTGGTTTATCCGAGGTCTGACTGCCCGAGACCAAGGCAATTTGCAAGAGGCTGCAAACGCATACCGTAAAACTTTACAACTCAACCCAAATCACCTTAAAGCAACTTATAATCTCGCCATTCTCAACCACGACCTGGGGGAGCTGGATCAGGCCCGTTCAGGCTATCTCAAAGCAATAGAGCTTAAACCTACTCTCGCGGAAGCGTACAAGAATCTTGCAGATCTCTATTTCAACCAGAAAAACACCACCGCAGCGGTTTCGTCCTACAAGCAGGCATTAATCGTCAACCCACAATACGCTGAAGCATGGCACAATTTAGGGCTGCTGCAAAGACAACTCGACCAGCTTGACAATGCGTTTACGGCTTATTGCAAAGCCATAGAGTTACGCCCGGACTACACCAGCGCCCTTCACGGCCTGACTGCACTCTCTAAACAAATCGGAAAAACGGCTGAAACAACTATTTTTTTAACTGACATTGCCCTAACGGATCCCACAAATATAAGTATACGTCTATGCTTGTCCGAAATTTTTCTTAACGACAACCAAATCACAAAGGCGCTCACCAAGCTACAAGAAATAAAGACCCTGGATCCGCAAAACAGTGAAGCCCTTAATCTTTCTGGATTGATCCACCTGCAAATGGGAGATGTCGAGAATGCCTTAAGTTCTTTTACAGCGGCCCACAAGATCAATCCCCAATCAGCTAAGATTCACAGCAACCTGCTTTACACCCTCCTGATGAACCCCGAATCTGGAATCGAAACCTACAAACAAGCTCTAGATAACTGGTGGAAACTGCAAAGCAACACTATTACAGGTTTCCCAACTTACAAGCATAACCGACCATCCAAATCTGAGCAACCGTTACGCCTGGCCTTCATTTCTGCAGATTTTTGCCGTCATTCAATAAGTTATTTCTTATTACTGCTGATAAAAAATCTTGCCACCGACAGATTTAAGATTTACTGCTATTCCGACACCGGCAAAACCGATGATTACACTTTGGAGATTAAAAAACATATTGCCAAATGGCACTCAATTTACGGCCTTGAGCATCGAACCGTTGCCGATCTAATCAACCATGATCAAATAGACATTCTGGTTGAACTTAGCGGCCATACATCGAATAATCGGTTACCGGCAGTCGCAATGCAACCCGCACCCCTCCAATTTTCATGGCTGGGGTATCCCGCTTCATCCGGCATTACTTCCGGCACC
>JAGLOY010000187.1 GCA_023138735.1 Candidatus Aegiribacteria sp.
GGCAACTTTTCGCCTTCATCACGCCCCATTCTTTTGGCCAGACTACCGGCAATATAGTTGCGGACCACAACCTCGACAAGCATTATATCAACTTTTTTTGCCAGCATCTCACGATCTGAAAGCTGCTCGACAAAGTGACTTTCAATCCCATTTTCGGCCAACATCTGAAAGAGTTTAGCCGAAACCCGGTTATTGATCACCCCTTTATCCTGGATGGTTCCTTTTTTGGCACCGTTAAAAGCGGTCGCATCATCCTTGAAATAGAGAATGTTCTTGTCCGGATCATCGGTTGCGTAGATGATCTTAGCCTTGCCTTCGTACAATTTTTCGCGGCGTTCCATAATTTGATTTCCTTGATTAAAATGGTCAAAATCTTTTTTACCACGAAGACACGAAGAGCACGAAGTAAGGCATTTTTTAACTTCGTGACCTTCGTGTCTTCGTGGTGCATATAAAAAAGGTTATGTTTACGACTCTCCAAAAACCCGGGCAAAGATCACCGGCACCTGACGCATATGATGTTCAAGACTGAACTTCTCTTCAATATCTTGAGCCGACATATATTTTGCAACGTCTTCATCTTTAATGAGATACTCTTTGAATGAGCCTCCATCATTAAAAGCCTGCATGGCATTACGCTGAACCCAACTATAAGCGTCTTCGCGTGAAACTCCGGCTCGGGCCAGGGCTAAGAGGACGCCCTGTGAGTAGATGGTTCCGCCGGTCAATTCGATATTTTTCAACATCTTTTCAGGATAGAAGACCAGTTTTTCCATCATCCCGGCAAAACGATGAAGCATAAAATCAAGTAAAATAGTCGCATCCGGAGCAATCACCCGCTCTACCGAAGAGTGGCTGATATCGCGCTCATGCCACAAAGCAACATTTTCCATGGCGGCCAAGGCATGCGAACGAACCAGACGGGCAAGGCCGCAAAGGTTCTCTGAAAGTACCGGATTACGTTTATGCGGCATCGCCGAGGAGCCTTTCTGTCCGGCATGAAAAAACTCTTCGGCTTCACCTACTTCAGTTCTCTGCAAATGCCTGATTTCAGTAGAGAATTTCTCGATTGATGCAGCAATTAAGGCCAATGTCGTAAAGAAAAAAGCGTGCCGGTCGCGCTGCACAATCTGACTTGAAGCCGGAGCCGGTTGCAGACCGAGACGCTGACATACAGCCTCCTCGATCTCAGGCTCAATATTGGCAAAGGTACCGACCGCACCGGAGATTTGACCAACTGAAATATCTGTAATCGCGGCCGCAAGACGCTTTTTCTGGCGCACCATCTCATCGTACCAGATAGCCAACTTGAGACCAACCGTTACAGGCTCGGCGTGAATCCCGTGAGAGCGCCCGATCATCGGACAATCTCTAAGTTCAAAAGCCCGGCGTTTAAGCTCAGAGAGAACCCTATCCATACCCTGCATCAACATCTGTCCGGCCTCTTTAAGTTGCAAAGCCAAGGCTGTATCAAGGACATCTGAAGAGGTCATTCCAAGGTGAATATAGCGGGATGCGGGGCCGACATGCTCTGAAACTGAGGTCAAAAAAGCAATTACATCATGGCGCACTTCGGCTTCAATCTGGTTGATCCGGGCGACATCAAAGGAGGCTTTTTCCTTAATCTCCAGCCACTCCTCAGTCGGAATTTCGCCACGCTCGGCATAGACTTCACAAACTGCTAACTCGACCTTGAGCCAACTCTCAAACTTATTCTCTTCACTCCAAACCTGGCTCATGGCCGGACGTGAGTAACGTTCAATCATAATTGGTTATTCCATAATTTCAAAGTGTTAAAATCATCAATCTTCAACTGCAGCTCGCACCACCATCACTGAACAACGTGAATTTTTAACAACGTTTTCGGCAACGCTCCCCATGAGAAATTTTTTAATCCCGGACCAGCCATGAGAACCCATAAAGATGGCATCAAACCCACCACGCTCAGCTTCATCTACAATCATCGCCGCCGGATGTCCTTCGATTACCCGACCCTCAACTTCGAGTCCGTTTTGTTGCAATGCGACCACCAGCGCATCCATTTTATCCTGTAATGATGCCAGGCGGGAAGCAGAATAGTGCTGAAGAGTGGCAAGATCCTCAACCGGCAGACTCATACCATCAAGCCCAGAGAAGGCAAAACCCTCTTCGACGACATTGAGTAGCCTAAGCTGAGCATTATAGTTACGGGCAAATTTTACCCCGATGGCAATGACATCATCCGTTGAGGCGGAAAAATCGATTGCCAGCAGAACTTTTTCAAAACGATCAGCCATCGGTTCACCTCCAAAAAAATGATTAATCAACTATCGGCGAAACGGCAAGATTAACATTTTCAGGGTGCTGCTGTCAAGTTTTAAGCCGACTCCCGAACAAAATCAAGATACTTATAGACCATTGAATGCTTCTCTACCGGAAGCTTGCGCTTAATTACCTCATGATACTCATCAACAGTTGGCAAGCGGCCGAAAAGGGCAGTAACTGCAGCCAGTTCGGCGGATCCGAGATAGACTTTTGCACCTGAACCTAGACGATTATCAAAGTTGCGGGTTGAAGTCGAAAAGACCATCACCCCATCGGCAACTCGAGCCTGATTACCCATACAGAGACTACAACCAGGAATCTCGATACGAGCTCCGGCCTTACCAAATAGTGAATAGTAACCCTCATCTTTAAGCTGTTCAGCATCCATTCTCGTCGGTGGCGTCAACCAGAGACGCACCGGGACCTGACCCTCATCACGTAAAATCTCGCCAACCGCACGAAAATGACCGATATTAGTCATACAACTGCCGACAAAAACCTCATCAATCTTTTGCCGACGCCGATCATCAGCCAAAATATCACTCAAAGTAGCCACATCATCCGGATCATTGGGACAGGCCAGAATGGGCTCATTTATCCGCCCCATATCGATATTAAGCACCGCTGCATAAACGGCATCATCATCAGCCCGTAAAAGTTGCGGTTCGGCAAGCCAGTCCCGCATTGCCCGAGCCCGACGTTTTAAGGTTTCAGCATCTCCGTAACCGCCAACCACAAGTTTATCGATTAGGGCGGCATTAGAGGTCAGAAACTCCTTAACCGGGGCCGTACCCAGTTGCACCGTACATGCTGCAGCGCTACGTTCGGCCGAAGCATCAGAGAGTTCAAAAGCCTGCTCACAGGTGAGTTCTTCAAGACCTTGAATTTCAAGAATGCGGCCCGCAAATACATTCTTTTTGCCCTCTTTAGCGACCGTCAGTAAACCTTCTTGAATTGCCTGTAAAGGAATTGCATTAACCAGATCACGCAGCGTAATCCCGGGCTGTAACTCACCAGAGAAACGAACCAGAACACTCTCCGGCATATCGAGCGGCATGAGACCTGAAACCGCTGCAAAAGCGACCAGACCGGAGCCTGCCGGAAAAGATATCCCAATCGGAAAGCGAGTATGCGAATCGGCCCCGGTACCTAAAGTATCCGGCAACAGTAGACGATTAAGCCACGAGTGAATTACACCATCGCCAGGCCCCAAAGAGACCCCGGAACGATCCCGGATAAACTCGGGAAGCTGACGATGCATCTTGACATCGACCGGCTGCGGGTAGGCTGCCGTATGACA
>JAGLOY010000188.1 GCA_023138735.1 Candidatus Aegiribacteria sp.
CGTCGTTCGGCTCGATATATCCCATCCTTAATAAACTCGAAAAGGGCGGCCTGGCCACCGTAAAGCTCAAGCCCCGCGAGGGCAGGCAACGCAAGGTCTATTCCATTACACAGGCTGGGAGAAAAAGATCCAGGGAAACCCTTGCAGGGGAACTCAGCGTACCGCCGTTTCGTAACGAATTCCTCACGCGCCTTTTCTTCTTCTCAGCCCTTAATCCCCCGAGGCAAGAGGGGGTGGCCGGGGAATATATCGCCTATCTTGAGGAAAAGCGGGCGGCTTTAAAATTCATCGCCCCGCTTGTGGAGACACAGGCCGACGCCTATCAGCAGATGTGCTACCGCTTTGGCCTGAGGCTCATTGAACATTTTATCGAGAACACCCGCCAGACGCTCGGCGAACTCGGAGACTACAACGGCAGGAGGCCGATATGAGACGTCTACTCGTCCCGGTAATAACAGTCTTATTATTGACTGGCGTTGCATCTTCGGAGGAAAGGCTTGTGACACTGGAGGCGAAAAAGGAGATCACCATCACGGGCTACACGAGAAAGCACAAGTCCATGACGATATCCTCCGAGGTCTCGGGCAGGACCCTCAGGGTCAATTATGATATAGGCGATGTCATCGGGGGAAAACCGTTCATCGAGATAGACACCACGTTCGTGGACTTCGGCATAGATTCCACCGAGACGGCAATAGACAGGCTTGAGGTCTCCTTAAAGATGGCCGACTCCCGCGTGGAGTATCTTGAGGGGGAGTTCAAGCGCATCGACACCCTGCACAAGGGCGACCGCGCCACAGGGGTCAGGCGCGACGCCGCGGCGCAGGAACTCGAGCAGGCCCGGCTTGAGCGCGACGCGATGATGCTTGAGCTTGACGGCCTACTGACGAAGCTCGATGAGCTAACGGAGCAGAAGGCGCGCCATGGCATTTATCTGCCTTCGGGGTGGGTGCTTACGGGGCGCACGGTGGAGGCAGGCGAGGTGGTGAGCCCGGGCCTTCCGCTTGGCAGGGCATCGGACTTCAGAAAGCTCGTGGTTCCGCTTTCGGTCTCCGCGGATGAGTTCGACGCGATCGCGTCCCTTCCGGAGGAGTTTCCCTCCACAGTGGAGGGGATGCCCGTCAGGGCAAGGGTCAACCGGGTCAATCCCGAGTTCGACGAGGCCACCCGGAAGCGAAGCATTGAAATACTGATTACGCAGTACGAAGGCCCCCGCGCGGGCGGGCTCAGGTTCGCCCTGCCTGTTGAGGTCAGCACCGAGGGCATACTCGTCCCGAGGGCCGCGATAACCGAAAGGTACAAAAACCCCCGCGTTAAGGTGAAGGCCACCGGCGAGGTTGTCCCCATACTCATAACCGGCGAGTCCGGAGACTACGTGATCGCGGCGGAAGAGCCGCGCCTTTCTCCGGGCACAGAGCTCTCACCGCTAAAGTAAAAAGGACGCCATGAAATCCGTCGTCAGATACACCCTCAAGCAAGTTGTCTTCATGAACGTGGTGTTTGTGCTCTTTATGGTGGCGGGTATATTCAGCCTCTTTACAAGCCCCGTGGAGAACATGCCCCCCGTGGACATGGGGCGGGTCTTCATCACCACGGTGTATTTCGGGGCATCGGCCGAGGACGTCGAGGCGCTCGTTACGAAGGAGATAGAGGACGCCCTCGACGGCCTGGAGAACGTCGAGTTTATCCAGTCGCGCTCGAGGCGCAACCATTCGACCGTCTCGGTGAAGTTCATCGACGACACCGACTACCCCGACCTCTACGACGAACTTCGCTTCCGGGTCCTGAACGCAAAGAAGGAGTTTCCGCCCGGTGTGGACGAGCCGGTGTTCATGTACCTCGATACCCAGTTCTGGATGCCGGTGCTGGTGCTGAATATCGTGGGGGACATTCCCAACCGGACTTTAAAACTTCTTG
>JAGLOY010000189.1 GCA_023138735.1 Candidatus Aegiribacteria sp.
TACCATATCATTTTTATTACTACGACAAAGATGACACCTCTCTCTGGGGAGAAGGTATACCGACAATCATGCGAGACGCACAGAAATTGTTTAATGCTTCTGTCCGTGCCATGTTGGATAATGCCGCGATCTCTGCTGGCCCGATCATTGAAGCTAATACTGATTTACTTGATCCATCAGAAGACCCAAGAGATATTTATCCGTTCCGAGTGTACCTTAGAGACGGTATGGGAATGGAAGCATCTGCAGCAGCTATACGAGTGACCACACTACCATCATACACGAATGAGTTTATGGCTATGATAAACTTCTTCATGACGGCAGCGGATGAAGTGACAGCTATTCCACGGTACATGTATGGCGAGACATCGAACATAGGTGGTGCAGGTAAGACAGCGTCCGGACTTAGCATGTTGATGGGTGCTGCAAATGTAACGCTTAAAGATCAGGTTAAGAACTTTGATGATGGTATTACAAAGCCTTTCATTAAAGCCTTGTACTTTTGGAACATGGAGTTCAATACAAAGGAATATATTAAGGGCGATTTTAGTGTGCAGTCTCGTGGTAGTACATCATTGATAGCAAGAGAAGTTCGGCAGGAATCACTTAATCAATTTTTAGCGATCACAAATAATGATACAGATTTACGGTACACGAAGCGGCCAAATGTTCTAAGGGAAATGGTTAAGATACTTGATCTGGATGATCTTGATTTACTTAAGGATGAAAATACCATCGCCATAGAAGATGCCGACTTTGCTAAGCAGCAAGCGGCGGATAAGAAATTCGAGCAGGACCTGGCAATGATGAAAGCTAAGTCAGGTGGGCATATGTCGAACATGCCACCAGCTGGTCAAACGCCTGGCATGGGAGCAGAAGCACAACCAGCGGAGGGAGAAGTATAAATGCAAATAAGGAAGAAGGAATTGCTTACGAAGCTTGCAACACATGAGCTAACAGAGTGCCACCAGTATTTTCAATTACTATTCGAAGTGTTAATTCAAGAGGCCCGAGAACGTAATGATACGGCAGTTAAAGAGGACTTGTATCGTAATCAGGGTGCGGTAAAAGAATTGAAGCAGTTACTTAAATCCACAAAGCGGCATGAAATCCAAAGGGGGTTTGATGGCGGTTATGGAGATTAAAACAGTGGATACCAATATGGCCCACGAATAAGGGGGGAGTATGACAGAAGAAGAGAAAGCAGAATTAGAAGGATTGTCAGCAAAGGAAACGCTGACTGAAGAAGAGCAAGCACGTAAAGCTGAGTTAGAGGTGAAACCCCTTGACCCACAGGATGAGTTTGATAGTGCCTTTGACGAAGCAATGAGCGACGATGACCCAGCAAAAAAAGTTGATGCGATTGATGCAGAGGCAGAAGAGCTGGAAGCAGCAAAGAAGAAGGAAGAAGCAGACAAAGCAAAGGCTGAGAAGGCCAAGCTTGCACAGCAAGATGATACCACACTTTTCACTGATGGCCCTGCCGGTGACGGACAGGATAACGAAGGTGGAGCGGAAGAAACACCAGAGCAGCATATCGCTCGTATCGAAGCAGATTTAGCGGCGGAGAAACAGCGGAATAGCTCCTGGGAAGGTAGGATCAAAGCTGCTAATCAACGAGCAGATAAAGCTGAGGCAGGTACAGGAAAGAGCACAACGGACAAGGGCAAAGAAGAGGCCCTCCCGAATGAGGAAGATGATCTGATCCTGGAAGAGTTCATCGAGGAGTTTCCAAGCCTCGAAAAACCGATGAAGATTTTAGCTACAAAGATCGCACGTGAGATTGTCGAAGGTCAGATGGATACCATCAACCCGACACTCGCCCGAGTGCAGGAGACTGTGGAATCAAGTGCCATAGATGAACACCTTGGCAAGATTACACAAGCCCATTCTGATTGGAAACAGATACATACATCAGGAGCATTGACAACGTGGATCGGCAAACAACCTAATTTTATGCAACCTGGGTTGAATAAGGTAGTTGAGGATGGATCGGCAGAGGACATCATCGAGTTGTTTACCGCATATAAGAGAGCAACAGGACAACTCAAAACATCAACCGATTCGGCAAGTCGCAAGACGCCTGAGCAAAAATTGAAAGAGTTGGAAGCTGTCAGACATCAATCCTCTGGTCCGCCACAGGATAAGAAGAAGGTAGCTAAAGATGACTTTGACTCCGCCTGGGATGAAGCACTTTCCAAATAAACACAGTCATAGGAGTACAACATGTCTAACGTAGTGTACGGAGATATCTCTCCGAGGACCGCTGCTTACGCAGTTAAAGATCTTTTAAAAAGGGGTATGCCTTACCTGGTGCTGGAAAAATTCGGCCAGGCAAAACCCATACCAAAGAATAGCTCGAAGACAATAAACTTTCGGAGATACTTTCTGAAAGATGCGTCACTGAGTTCATTCACGCCGCAAGATTACTTTGCGACCGACAATTTTGATCCGACCACCAAGCAACTTTCCGAGGGTGTGACACCGGATGCCACTGCACTTGATAAGCAGGATATCACTGCTACACTGGTACAGTACGGTGACCGTACAGTCATAACTGACGTGGTCATGGATACTCACGAAGACCCTGTCCTGAGAGAAGCGACAGAAGTCCTTGGTGAGCAAGCAGCAATAATCCTGGAGAAATCCCGGTTTAACGTAGTGAAGGCTGGTTCTAATGTGGTTTACGCCAATAGCACCGCCCGTACCTCTGTCAACGTGGTCTTTAGTGCTGCGATGCAAAGGAACGCTACACGAACACTTAAACGGCAGCTGGCCAGAACCATTACATCAGTCGTGAAGTCTACACCTTCCTACGGTACAGAGTCCATAGCTCCTTCCTTTATCGGCCTTTGTCATACAGACTTAGAGTACGATATCCGTAGGGCTGCTGGGTTTGTGCCTTCTGAGAAGTACGGCACAGTCGTTCCGTTTGAAAATGAGATTG
This sequence comes from Candidatus Aegiribacteria sp., assembly GCA_023138735.1. Taxonomy (GTDB): domain Bacteria; phylum Fermentibacterota; class Fermentibacteria; order Fermentibacterales; family JCC-6; genus Aegiribacteria. Next base: position 2,948 of record JAGLOY010000189.1, read on the forward strand.
GGAAAATCGGTGATG